>CAJFSX010000012.1 GCA_904419775.1 Candidatus Pararuminococcus gallinarum
GCGCCCACAGTCTGGTGAAAACCGCTGTCCGCGTCACCCGCGCGCCTGGCGGCGGGCAGGTCGCGCCCTGAGTTTTATTCGAGATACTGTCCGCGTTACCCGCATTTTTGTTTCGAATGGTACTACAGTGCGGCTTGGCAGCGGGCACTGTCCGCTCGCGATGCCCGCAGCTGAGTTGCGATTGACACCACAGCGCGATGTCCCCCACCGGCAGGTGGGTGGCTTCTGCGCTCATGCCGCGCGGGCACATCCTTTTCTCTCAAGAAAAGGATGCAAAAGTGATCCAAGGGGGCGGCGGCTGGCTGCCGCATAGCCTTTCCTTTATGGCCATGTCCTTTCTTCCAACACAGCCCTCCTGGGAATACGCCTCAGTCGCCCCATGGCCGCCTCTCCCCCTTGGAAAACCCCCTGTTTGTAGGGTGCGTCTAGCGGTAGCCGGCGCGCCTGCCGGCGAGGAAGACGCGGCCACGGCTTAGCTAAAACCACTGCCGCGACACACGCGAATGTGTCTCGAACGACGCCACAGCGCGGCTTGGGAGCGGGCACTGCCCGCCAGCGCGACTCGCCGCCCGCGAGGAAGCTTCATGGCGGAATACACCATGGTCAAGCCGCCCCGCCGCGCTTTGGCTGTCTGGCGGATCCGGGCCCTGCTGCTGACCTTTTTCCCGGGATTCCTCTGCTCCTTGATTTTCTCCTTTCTCTCCCTGGGCTGGCTCATTGCCACCGGCATCTGGATCGCTGTTTTCCTCTATTTTTATTGCTGCTGGTACCCTATCAAATGGAAAAAGCTCAGCTTTTGCCTGACGAATTCTATCCTATATATAAATAATGGAGTGATTTATACCCATCGTAGATTTATTTCCCTGAAAAATATCCAGTATGTGGAGACCTACCAGTCCCCCCTGATGAAGCTGGCCGGGCTGACCTCGGTGGTCATCCGGGCGCCTGGGGTAGCCATGTATCTGCCCTCCCTCCAGAAGGAGGACGCTATGGCCCTTTATGAAAACCTCAACGGATTCCTCCTGGACGGCCGTCTGGAAGGAGGCGGCAGCTGATGGAGAAACATTGGTGCCATCCCGTTTTTATCCTCCACAGTATGGGCCGCTACCTCTACCTGTTATTGATCCCTCTGGTCCGCGGCTTCCTCTCCTCTCTCCAGGGCGGAATTACCGCCTGGCTTTCCGGCGCTTGGTTTGACATCCTGGTAGTTCTTTTTATTGTGGCCATCGGCGTCCTGGTGTGGCACAGCGTTATGTATTCCTATGACGCCTCAGGCGTCACCATCCACTCCGGTCTTTTTATCCGCCGGCAGACCTTTCTCCCCGCCTCCCGGCTCTCCACCCTGTCGGTAACCCGGCCCTACTGGCTCAAGCCTGTAGGCGCTGTGGTCCTCCGGGCGGATACCTTGGCTGGAGGAAAGCGCACTGCCGACCTCTCCCTCATCCTCCGGCGGGCCGACGCACAGCAGATGTTCTCCCTCCTCCGGCAGGACGCCCCCTCTTCCACCTTCACCATCCGGGAATATGTGCCCCGGCAGCTTTATGTCACCGCCCTTTCCGCCATCCTCTCCAACTCCTTTGCCGGCGTGGTCTTTATGGCCACCTTGATCTCCACCTCCGGCCAGATCCTGGGCAAGGAGATCCAGGACCGGATCGTCGGCACCTTTGAACAGGTGGCCAAGGACTTTGCCTTCGGCATCCCTCCCTTTGCCGCCGCTGTCACCTATGTCATTTTGGGCGGATGGCTGGTGGCGTTTATCCTCAATCTCATCCGGCATAAGAACTTCTATGTCCGCCGTTTTAATAACAATCTGTATATTCATAGCGGTATATTTACAAATCGTAGTTACAGTTTGGACATAAAATCGGTCAATTACCTGGAAATCCGCCAGAGTGTCCTGACCAAAATCCTAGGGCTGCACACGGCCTTCCTCCACTGCGCCGGATTCGGCAAGGATAAAACCGATGTATCCGCCGTGATCCCCGCTGTGACCCGCCGGGAATTCCGCCGTACCCAGGAGATGCTGCTCCCCGAATTCACCATCTCTCCCCGGCAGGCAAAGCCCAACCTGGGCTCCATCTTTAAATTTATCATCGACCCCTTTTGGCCCTGTCTCCTGCTGCCTCTGGCCACCTGGTGGCTTTGCCGGCTTTATCCGGATTGGGACAGCCTTATCGGCTTTATCGGGCTGATGGTCTCGCTCCCCGCCTATTGGTGGATGATCCTGCGCATTGCGGATTTTTCCACCTCCGGCATTGGTTTTGATGGATCTTGTTATACTCTTCGTTATTCTACTGGGTTTTATCTACGTACTGTAGTTATTCCAAAGGACAAGATCGTCTCTTTGCGGGTACGGCAGAGCATTTTGCAGCGTCCGGATGACCGGTGTGATGTGATCATCCACACCCGGGCGGAGGGGTGGCAGCGGCATCACTGCAAGAACCTGCTCCGCCAAGAGGTGGTGGAGCTTTTCGGCACTGTGGACCCCTACTGCCTCCAGTTTGTGAAAACCGGATTTCTCAGCCAGTTTTCCTGGTTCCGCCGTTTTTGCAATTTTTTTCGAAAAGAGAAGAAAAGTGTTGACAAACTATAAAATGTATAGTAAAATATAATTCGCTCAGTAACTTTACGGGCGTTTATGGCGGCATAGCTCAGTTGGCTAGAGCATTCGGTTCATACCCGAAGTGTCGATGGTTCAAATCCATTTGCCGCTACCATATCTTTTCCCCTTCGGGGGAACAAACGGCCCGTTGGTCAAGTGGTTAAGACACCGCCCTTTCACGGCGGCTACACGAGTTCGAATCTCGTACGGGTCACCAGGAGCAAAAAAGAGCCGGTACGCAATGCGTACCGGCTCTTTTTCCACCCACCTGCCGGTGGAGGATGTCGCGGATAGGCGCTATGCGCAACAAAATCGCGGGTGTCGCGGCAAAGTCTCGAATAAAACCCAGGGCGCGTCTTGCTCTCCGCCAGGAGCGCCACCTGCCGGTGGAGGATGTCGCGGATAGGCGCTATGCGCAACAAAATCGCGGGTGACGCGACAGTGTCTCGAAGAAAACCCGAGGCGCGTCTTGCTCTCCGCAGGAGCGTGGGCGGTTTCGGCGGAAGCCGACGATTTTTCGGAACATCCCGGGGGAATCCAGTGGTGTTGGCCCCCGGGATTGGGAGAAAAATCGCCGCCCATACTGCCGGGAAAGCAGCGAGCCCCATCAGGGGGATATCCAAGGGGAGCACCCCTTGGATCACTTTTGCATCCTTTTCTTGAGAGAAAAGGATGTGCCCGCGCGGCATGAGCGCAGAACCGTCTGCCGCGGGTGGGCAGTGTTGCAAACGAGACTCAGTGCGCGTCTTGCTCTCAGCTGCGTGCGACGCGGCGGTGTTGTGAACAAGACCAAGGGCGCGTCATCCTGCCCCGGTAGGGGCCGCGTCATCCCACCCCGGGAGGGGTGTCCTCCACCACCCTGCCGTCCAGCAGGCGGATGGCCCGGGGGACGCTGGCGGCGATCTCCCCGTCGTGGGTGATGAGGATGATGGTGTGACCCTCCTGATGCAGGCCCCGGAGGATCTCCATGACCTCCTGGCCGGAGCCGGAATCCAGGTTGCCGGTGGGCTCATCGGCCAAAAGGATGGGGGGCCGGGCGGCAATGGCCCGGGCAATGGCTACCCGCTGCTGCTGGCCGCCGGACATCTGGCCCGGCCGGTGATGAAGCCGGTGCTGGAGGCCCACCCGGCAAAGGCTTTCCCGGGCCATCCGGCGGCGCTCCTCCCGGGGCACCTTCCGGTAGATGAGGGGCAGCTCTACATTTTCCATGGCGTCCAGGCTGGGGATCAGGTTAAACCCCTGAAAGATAAAGCCAATCTGCCTGCCCCGGATACGGGAAAGCCGGTCGTCATCCATATCCGAAACCTTCTCCCCTGCCAGGAGATATTCTCCCGAGGTGGGCACATCCAGGCAGCCCAGGATATTCATCATGGTGGACTTTCCCGATCCCGAATGTCCAATGATGGCGGTAAATTCCCCGTCCATCATGGTGATGGATACATCTTCCAGGGCCCGGACCTCGTTGTCCCCTTGGTTGTAGATTTTATAGATATGCTCCAATTGGATAAGCGGTCCCATCCTGCCTCCCCTGCCTTTCTCATCTGTCATCTTTCCTTACTATTATGGAACTTTTCCGCCTTTTTAACCGTAAAGTATGGATTTACGGCCCCCTTTTTGAATCCCTTGGACTGTATGGTTGCTTCCCTTCCCTTTTCCGTGGTATACTAAAAACACAAAGCAAGGCGATGCCTGTACTGATCCTCCGGCGCAGGGCCGAAGGCGGTATCCCTTAGAAAACCGGGTGTTTCCGGAGAAAAGGAGCAAGATTATGGCAAAATGTTACCGCGCGGAACTGGTGGGCGCCTTTGGCTGCCCCATCGATGAAAATCCCACCGGCGTCATGGAGGAAGCTGCCTTCGCCGCCAAGGGGCTCAACTACCGCTATCTGACCATCAAGGTCAACAAGGGCGACCTGGAACCAGCCGTCCAGGCGGTCCGGGCCTTCAATATGCGGGGCGTCAACTGCACCATCCCCCACAAGGTGGAGGTGCTCAAATATCTGGACGAGCTTTCTGAAGCCGCCGAGATCATCGGCGCCGTCAACACCATCATCAACAACGACGGCAAGCTCTTTGGAGAAAACACCGACGGCAAAGGGTTTATCACTGCCCTGAAGGACGCAGGCGTCTCTGTGGCGGGCAAAAATATCACCGTCCTGGGAGCCGGCGGCGCTTCCCGGGCTATTTCGGTAGAGTGTGCCCTGGCCGGAGCCAAAAAGCTAACCATCGCCAATATTGACAAAGAAACCGGTGAAGAGCTGGTGAAGCTGATCAATGAGCGAACCCAGGCGGACGCGGAGTTTATCCTGTGGGATCATCCGGTGGAGGTTCCCGCTGACACCGATATCTTTGTCAACGCCACCTCGGTAGGACTTTTCCCCAATGTCAACGAAAAACCGGACGTCAACTATGATACCGTCACCTCCAACATGGTGGTCAGCGACGTCATCTTTAACGATCCCCATACCCTCTTCCTCCAGGAGGCGGAGAAACGTGGGGCTAAAACGGTCAACGGCCTGGGGATGCTGGTCAACCAGGGCGCTGTCAACTTCACCCTCTGGACCGGTGTGGAGGCGCCTATTGATGTGATGACCCAGACTTTAAAGGACGAATTCGGCCTTTAAGCGAAACGGGAAAAAGCCCGGGACAGTTTCTGTCCCGGGCTTTTTTGCGCCAGTTATAACCACCGGCTGAGCCGAAGGCTTGGAGTGGGCCTATCAGGGCCTGTTACCGGCATACGTCTTAAGACGCGCTGAATTTTATTTCTCTCGCATCACTTGCCCAGCGGCCCGTAAACGGGCAACCACCCCTCTAACGAAAGTTTTTCCTTATGGGCGGCCCGCTGTTAGCAGCTTCCTTCCCTCGTCGCTTGAAGCTAAAGCTTTTTTGCCGGTCACCTCCACCGGCGGAGGCGGTGGTTCTCTTACCCAAAAAAGGGGGCGGAGGGATGACCTCCGCCCCCGGAAAACCGTGGGTTAGGGATTGACAGAGTAGTTGGGCGCCTCTTTGGTGATATAGATGTCGTGGGGATGGCTCTCTTTCAGGCCGGCGCCGGTGATCCGGACAAACTGTGCCTTCTCGTGGAGCTCCTCAATGGTCCGGCAGCCGCAGTAGCCCATGCCGGATTTCAGGCCGCCCATGAGCTGATAGACGGTGTCGGAGACCGGGCCCTTGTAGGGGACGCGGCCCTCCACCCCTTCGGGCACCAGCTTTTTGTTGTCCTCCTGGAAGTAGCGGTCCCGGCTGCCGTTGACCTGGGCCATGGCGCCTAGGCTGCCCATGCCCCGGTAGACCTTGAAGCGGCGGCCCTGATAGATTTCACTGGCGCCTGGGGACTCCTCGCAGCCAGCCAGGATGGAGCCCAGCATGACGGTGGAACCGCCGGCGGCCAACGCCTTGACAATATCTCCGGAATATTTGATGCCGCCGTCGGCGATAACGGGGATGTTGTATTCCGCCGCTACGCAGGCCGCGTCATAAACCGCTGTAATCTGGGGTACGCCGATGCCGGCGACCACACGGGTGGTGCAGATGGATCCAGGGCCGATGCCTACCTTGATGGCGTCGGCGCCGGCCGCGATCAGGTCCTTAGCAGCCGCCGCGGTGGCGATGTTGCCCGCGATCAGGGGGATCTGGGGGAATGCCTTCTTGACCTTCTCCACACAGTTGAGGATGTTTTTGCTGTGGCCATGGGCGGAATCCAGGCAGAGCACGTCCACCTGTGCCTCCACCAATGCCGCGGCCCGGTCCAGCACATCGCTGGTGACGCCGATGGCCGCGCCGCACAGCAGTCTTCCCTTGCTGTCACGGGCGGAATTGGGATACTGTACCGCCTTTTCAATGTCCTTGATGGTGATGAGTCCTTTGAGGTAGCCCTGCTCATCCACCAGAGGCAGCTTTTCAATCTTGTGCTGGCGCAGGATCTCCTGTGCCTGGGCCAGGGTGGTGCCCACCGGGGCGGTGATCAGGTTCTCATGGGTCATGACGTCCTTGATCTTGACGCTGAAGTCCTCTAAAAACCGCAGGTCACGGTTGGTGAGGATGCCTACCAGCTTCCCTTTTTCACAGATGGGGACGCCGGAAATCTTATATTTCCCCATGAGCTCGTCAGCGTCAAAGACAAAGTGCTCTGGGGAGAGGGAGAAGGGGTTGACGATGACGCCATTTTCCGAGCGCTTGACCTTATCCACCTCGTCGGCCTGCCGTTCGATGGACATGTTTTTATGGATGATGCCGATGCCGCCTTCCCGGGCGATCCCGATGGCCATCTCGGTCTCGGTGACGGTATCCATAGCGGCGGTGACAATGGGCGTATTTAACATAATATCCCCGGCCAGCCGCGTTTTTACCTCAATCTCCTTGGGCAGAACATCGCTTTTGGCGGGGATCAGCAATACGTCGTCAAATGTCAGGCCCTCTTTGGGAAACTTTTTTGAAAAGTCTGTTGTCAACATTTGCCTTCTCCTCTCTTGATTTGTCCGAAAGTGAAAAAAATCTCCGTTGCAACTGCGCCGATCTCAGCCACCCTGCCCCGGATTTCCTTACTCATTGTTGCCTGCGGTTTGTGCTTTCTCTATGGGAAGTCTTACCGCATGACGATAAAAAGTTTGTATTATATTTTATCACGATCCATCATTCTTTTCAATAGAAAAACCGCTTTTTCTTGTTGGTTTTTACAAAATTCTATTTTTGCTTTTGTGCTTTTTCATGATAAATCGGCAAATTATAGAACCTATCCCCACAGCGCGCGCCTAGCGGCGAGTAGGTCGCGGCCCCTACCGGGGCGGGATGACGCGCCCACGGCCTAGTTAAAGCCATTGTCGCAGCCCACGCGCGCCTAGCGGCGGGCAGGTCGCGCCCTGGGCTTTATTTGCGACACTGTTCGCGGCTCACGCGATTACGTTGCGATTGACACCACAGCGCGACTTCCCCTAGCGGTAGCTAGCGCGACTTGGCAGCGGACACTGCCCGCCAGCGCGGTGTCCTCCACCGGCAGGTGGCCCTCCCGGGGCGGGATGACGCGCCCTGAGTTCTGTTTAAAACATTATCCGCGATACCCGCGACTAAGCTACCCATTGCGCCTATCCGCGACCTCCCCCACCGGCAGGTGGTGGCGGCGGGCAGGTTGCGCTTTGAGTTCTCTTTGCGACACTGTTCCCGGCACCCGCGCGCCTAGCGGCGAGCAAATCGCACCCGGAGTTTTGTCGGTGACATTGTCCGCGATGCCCGCGACAAAGTTACCTATTGCGCCACAGCGCGATCTGGCTGCGGGCAGGTTGCGCTTTGAGTTCTCTTTGAGACACTGTTCGCGGCACACGCGCGCCTAGCGGCGAGCAAATCGCACCCGGAGTTTTGTCGGTGACATTGTCCTCGATGCCCGCGACAAAGTTACCTATTGCGCCACAGCGCGATCTGGCTGCGGGCACTGCCCGCTCCTGCGGTCGGCAAGACGCGCTCCAAGCCTCGTTCACGACACTGTTCGCGGCACACGCGTTTTTATTGCCAATGGCACTACAGCGCGGCGTCCCCCGGCGGTAGCCGGGCCCTAGCGGGCGGCATGACGCGCACTGAGTTTTGTTTGCGACACTGTCGCGTCTCACGCGAATCGGTCACTGATAGCGCCTATCCACGGCTTGGCTGCGGCGACTCGGCGCCCGCGGCACACGCATTTTTGTTTTTCATTGCGCTCATCCGCGACTTCCCCCGGCGGTAGCCGGCAGGTGGAGAAAGGGATACCGCCGGAGCGGTATCCCTTTTCTTGCGTTTATTTGATCAGATCGGTGCCCATGTAGGGACGGAGCACCTCAGGCACGGTGACAGTGCCGTCGGCGTTCTGGTAGTTTTCCAGGATGGCGGCCACGGTGCGGCCTACTGCCACGCCGGAACCGTTGAGGGTGTGGACAAACTGGGGTTTTTCCTTGGGGCCGTTCCGGAAGCGGATGTTGGCCCGCCGCGCCTGGAAGTCCTCAAAGTTGGAGCAGCTGGAAATCTCGCAATACCTGTTATAGGAGGGCAGCCAAACCTCAATATCATAGGTCTCGGCGCTGGAGAAGCCCAGATCCCCGGAGCACAGCCGCACCACCCGGTAGGGCAGGCCCAGCTGCTGGAGGACATACTCGGCGTCGGCCGTCAGTTTTTCCAGCTCCGCATAGGATTCCTCCGGCTTTGTGAACTTGACCAGCTCCACCTTGTTAAACTGGTGCTGGCGGATCAGCCCTCTGGTATCCCGGCCGGCGCTGCCCGCCTCTGCCCGGAAGCAGGCGGAGTAGGCGCAGTATTTGATGGGGAGGCTGTCCCCGTCCAGAATCTCATCCCGGTGCATATTGGTTACCGGCACCTCCGCCGTGGGGATGAGGAAATAATCCATATTGGCCAGCTTAAAGGCGTCCTCCTCAAATTTGGGGAGCTGCCCGGTGCCGGTCATGGACGCCCGGTTGACCATGTAGGGCGGGAATACCTCGGTATAGCCCCGCTGGCTGTGGGTGTTCAGGTAAAAGTTGATGACAGCGCGCTCCAGCTTGGCGCCCCATCCCTTATAGAAATGGAAGCGGGCGCCTGTAACCTTAGCCGCCGTCTCCGGATCTAGGATCCCCAGATCGGCGCCGATGTCCCAGTGGGCTTTTGGCTCGAAATCAAATTTCCGAGGCTCGCCAAACCGGCGGAGCTCCTCGTTTTCGGTGTCGTCGACCCCCTGCTTTACCGCCTCATTGGGGATGTTGGGGATGCTCAGAAGGATATTCCTCTGTTTTTCCTCCAGCTGGGAGATCTCTCCCGCCAGGTTTTTCACCTTTTCAGCGATGAGCTTCATCTCCGCCATAATAGCGGTGGTGTCCCCTCCCTCCTTTTTGATGCGGGGGATCTCTTTGCTGGCCTTGTTCTGCTGGGCCTTGAGGTTGTCCGATTCGCTGGACAGCTGCCGCCGCCGCTCATCAATGGCTAAAATTTCATCTACCTGGGCGTCCATGTCCTTATTTCTCTTTCTCATGGCCGCCTTGACCTTGTCAGGTTCCGTCCGAATCAGCTTAATGTCTAACATAGCGATTAACTCCTTCTATCTTTCTGTGCCGGCCAGCCGATTGGCAATGTCGGCAAGTTCTTCCTTACTGTAAAATTCCACCGTAATGGTGCCTCGATCCTTTTCCTGGTTTTTCACCTGGATGGCGATCTTCCGCCCCAGCTCTGCCGCCAGGGCCAGCTCGACCTCGTCGTAAAAGCTGTCCCGGGTGCTGGCCTTCTCCTTTTGGGGCCGCTCCCGTTTTCCCTGGGCCAGGCGTTCAATCTCCCGCACCGACACATTCCCCTTGGCCGCCTTCTTGGCGGTCTCGATCATGGTCTCCTCGTCGGGCAGGGCCAGGATGGCCCGGGCATGTCCGCTGGAAAGTTCTTTTTTCCGTACCAGGGCGATGACCTCCTGGGGCAGGTGCAGCAGCCGCAGGGCATTGGCCACCGCCGGTCTAGATCGTCCTACCCGCCTAGAAATCTCATCCTGGGTGAAATCATAGGTTTCCATCAGGGTTTGATAGCCCAGCGCCTCCTCAATGGGGTTGAGATCCTCCCGCTGGAGGTTCTCAATGAGGCCGATTTCCATGGTCTCCCGGTCGCTGAGCTCCTTGATGATCACCGGCACCTCGCTCATTCCCGCCATCCGGGCCGCCCGCCAGCGCCGCTCCCCCGCTACCAGCTGGTAGGAGCCGTTGTCCAAGGGCCGCACCAGCAGGGGCTGGATCACCCCATGCTCTTTGATGGAATCCGCCAGGGAAGCCAAAGCCTCCTCGTCGAAGTCCTTTCGAGGCTGGGCCTTGTTGGGCTCAATCTCGCTGAGCCGCAGCCGGGTGGCGCTGTTCACATCCCCTGTGGCGTTGTCTGTGAACAAAGCCTCCAGCCCCTTGCCCAATCCGCCTTTTCTTCCTGCCATGTCTTCCCTCCTCTACTGCCGATGCTGTTCCAGTATCTCTTTGGCCAGTTCTTCATAGGCCTTGGCTCCCTTGGAGCTTCGGTCAAAATAGGCCACCGGCTGGCCAAAGCTGGGAGCCTCCGACAGCCGCACATTCCGGGGAATAGCGGTGGCGTAAACCTTGTCGGCAAAATATTTCTTGACCTCCTGGACCACCTGGACCGTCAGGTTCAGCCGGGCGTCATACATGGTCAGGAGGACTCCTTCAATCTCAATCCGGGGATTATAGAGCCTTTTGACCTGCCGCACCGTGGCGATGAGCTGGCTGAGACCCTCCAGGGCATAGTACTCGCACTGGATGGGAACCAGGATGCTGCCGCAGGCGGTAAGTCCGTTGAGGGTGATCAGCCCCAGGGAGGGAGGGCAGTCGATGAGGATGTAATCGTACTGCTCCACCACCGGGGCAATGGCCCGTTTCAGCCGGGATTCCCGGTGATCCAGCTCCACCAGCTCAATCTCCGCCCCCGCAAGCTCAATATTGGAGGGCAGGATGTCCACGTTCTCATAGGGCGTCTTCCGGATCACATCCTTTACATCCGCCGCGGCGATGATGAGATTGTAGGTGGAGGATGGGATGTCCCGCTTGTTGACACCCAATCCGCTGGTGGCGTTGCCCTGGGGGTCAATGTCAATGAGGAGCACCCGTTTTCCCAGCTGTCCCAGGGCGGCGGACAGGTTCACCGCTGTGGTGGTCTTCCCCACCCCGCCCTTCTGATTGGTGATGGCAATAATTCTTCCCATATTCCTGCATCCCTCCGGATCTTTTCCAATCTTCCGTATGTTGGATATTATAGCACACTTGCCTCTATTTTTAAACCAATTTCCCTGTTTCACATGAAACATTTTTGTAAAGCCCCCTCCCTTGTCAGGATGTTTCACGTGAAACTTCCCCCAAAAAGGCAAGAAAAGGCGGGAGGGCGAAAGCCCTCCCGCCTTTTCCATCGGTTCAGGAAGTTTGTCAGCGGCCCCTTATGGTAAGGCCGCATAGGGGAATCTATAGAAACCGGCGGACTGGTGCAGGCAATCCTCCGAATTTCTCAGGAATCAGTTGGGGTGCTGTTCTATGCGGGATATTTCCCCCGCTTCTGGGTGATCTTGGGGATCTTGATGGTGTATTCGATGTAATCCCCGTTTTCCATACTCACGGCGGTGGCGGGGATGCCGGAGGCTTTCATCTTCCCCAGGGCCTTGTTGATGGTGTTGAGGAAGAGGCGGATATCCTTGACCACCAGAATATTGCTATGAGCGGATTTGGGCTTGCGGGTCAAAAGGTCCTCGATATATTTTTCGGTCTGGGCCACATTCCAGTCATACTTGACAATGGACTGGGCAGTTTCCCGGATCAGTTCCTCCCCCTCCAGCTTGAGGAGGGCTCTGGCGTGGCGCTCGGTCAGGTGGTGTTCACTGAGGTAGCGCAGCACATGGTGGGGCAGCCGGAGGATCCGCAGCTTATTGGCCACGGTGGATTGGTTTTTCCCAAGCAGGCGGGCCACATCCTCCTGGGTGTAACTATACTGGGCCATCAGCCTTTTGATGGCCAGGGCCTCCTCCACAAAGTTCAGGTCGGCCCGCTGGATATTCTCCACCAGGGAGAGGATGGCGCTTTGGTTGTCATCCATCCGCAGCACAATGGCGGGGATGACGGTAAGTCCTGCCAGCTTGGAGGCCCGGAGCCGCCGCTCCCCTGCCACCAGCTCATAGTGGCCCTCCATCGCCCGGACGGTGATTGGCTGGAGCAGGCCGTTTTCCCGGATACTTGCCGCCAGGGAGGCCAGCTCCTCCTGGGAGAAATATTTCCGCGGCTGCATGGGGTTGGGCTGCACCTGCGCAATAGGAAGATTTCGGATTTGATTGAGATTTTCTGTTTGCTGTTTATTTCGTCCCATGATTTTCATTGCTGTCACATCCTTTATCCATATTCTACCATATGTTTACAAGGATTTCCAGTCTTTTCCAAAAATTTTTTCCAAAAATTTCCTACTCTTTTCGACACCAGCTACCGCTGGGCGGGCAGTGCCCGCAGCCAGATCGCGCTGCGGCGTCGTTTGTAACAAAAGCGCGAGAAACGCGGCAATGTCGCGGATAAAACCTAGAGCGCGTCATGCCGACCGCAGGTCCGCGCTGCGGCGCTGTCTAAAACAAAAATGCATGTGCCGCAGCAGTGTCACAAACAAAACTCCGGGCGCGTCATGCCGACCGCAGGTCCGCGGCTTCCCCGCCGGTAGGCGCAAAAAAGAGCCGCCCAAAAGGCGGCTCCAGTTAATCCAATGGCTTTTTTGCGATTTTCGCAGAGGGACGGGGATATTCTTTGGGGGTTGGCTTTTCTTTGGAGATGACCAAAAGGGTGCGCCCTTCCCCAATTTCCGGCAGCTCATAGTGGATCACTTGACCTACCCGTCCGCCCATCAGTTTGACGGCCCGCTCCCCTTCCTCCAATTCCTGCTCTACCTCCGGGCCCTTCATGGCCAGGAAGCTGCCGCCGACCTTAACAAAGGGCAGGCAGTATTCCGACAGCTCCCTCAGATGGCTCACCGCCCGGGCTGTGGCAAAGTCAAACCCTTCCCGCAGCTGAGGCCGCCTGCCCGCCTCCTCGGCCCGGGCATGGATGGTCTCCGCCTGAATCCCCAGCCTTTGGCAGAGCTGCTGTAAAAAGACAATCCGCTTGTTCAGACTGTCCAGCAGGGTCACCTGCAGGTCCGGCCGGGCAATCTTCAGCGGCAGGGAGGGAAACCCTGCTCCCGTCCCCACGTCGATGAGCCGGGCTCCCTGGGCCATGGGCACCTGAGCCAGCAGCTGCAGGCTGTCGGCAAAGTGTTTCCGGATGATTTCATCCGGGTCGGTAATAGCGGTCAAATTCACCTTTTCGTTGTATTCGACCAGGAACCGGGCGTACTCGTCCAGCTGATCCAGCTTTTCCTCTACCAGCTCCAGCCCGATCATGGCCCCGTATTGCCGCATCTTTTCCTTGTTAATCATGGGTTTCCTCCTCTCCCCGGCCGTTTCTCTGGGACAGCCAGATCAGCAGCACCGATATATCCGCCGGGTTGACCCCTGAAATCCGGGAGGCCTGTCCCAGATTCAGCGGCCGGATCCTGTTTAGCTTCTCCTGGGCCTCCAGCCGCAGCCCGGCAATGGTTTTATAATCCACATCCGGCGGCAGCTCCTTCCGCTCCAGCCGCCGCATCTGCTCCACCTGGGCCAGCTGTTTCTTGATGTAGCCCGCGTACTTGATCTCCACCTCCACCCGTTCCCGGACCGCCCTGTCAAGTTCCGGCCGGTCGGGATCAAAGGGGGCCAGGTCCTCATAGTGGATCTGGGGCCGGCGGATGAGATCCGCCAGCTTGGTGCCGGTGGAAAGGGGCGCCGTTTCATGTGAAACAAGCATGCGGTTGAGGCCGTCACTGGGGGCGACGGAGGTCTTCTCCAGCCGGGCTATCTCCGCATCAATCTGTTCCTCCTTCTGGAGGAACCGGGCGTATCGTTCCTCGGAGATGAGGCCGATCTCATGGCCCAAAGGGGTCAGGCGGGCATCGGCGTTATCCTGCCGGAGGATGAGCCGGTATTCGCTGCGGGAGGTCATCATCCGGTAGGGGTCCATGCACCCCTTGGTGCACAGGTCGTCGATGAGGGTGCCGATATAAGAGGAGGCGCGATCCAGGATCACCGGCTCCTTGCCCTGGACGGCCCGGGCGGCGTTGATGCCGGCGATGAGGCCCTGTGCGGCGGCCTCCTCATAGCCGCTGGTGCCGTTAAACTGGCCGGCGCCGTAAAGGCCTCCCACCTTGATAAACTCCAGGGAGGGCAGCAGATCCAGGGGGTTGCAGCAATCGTATTCAATGGCGTAGGCGTTGCGCATGATCTTCACATGCGCTAGTCCCCGGATGGTCCGGTACATGGCGATCTGCACATCCTCCGGCAGGGAGCTGGACATCCCCTGGAGGTACATCTCCCGGGTCTCGGCCCCCATGGGCTCGATAAAAAGCTGGTGCCGTGGTTTATCGGAAAACCGCATGACCTTATCCTCAATGCTGGGGCAGTACCGGGGGCCGATGCCCTCGATCATGCCGCCGTAGAGGGGGGAGCGGTGGATATTGTCCCGGATGACCTGGTGGGTCCGCTCATTGGTATAGGCGATATAACAGACCTTTCTATTTTCCAAAGGCCCGGTTGTCTCAAAGGAAAAGGGGGTAATGGGTTCATCCCCGCCCTGGACCTCCAGCTGGGAATAGTCAATGGAATCCTGATGGACCCGGGCCGGGGTGCCGGTTTTAAAGCGGCGCAGCTCGATTCCCAGGGCCCGGAGGCTGTCGCTGAGGGGCCCGGCGGCATGGGTGCCGTCAGGGCCGGAGGCATAGGACACATCCCCCACAAAGATCTTGCCCCGCAGATAGGTGCCGGTGGCCAGGATGCAGGTTTTCACCTGATAGACTGCCCCCAAACCAGTGACCACCTGGGAAATGTGGCCGCCGTCGGCTCGGACCTCCACAATCTCCGCCTGTTTGATGTCCAGGCCGGGCTGGGATTCCACCACCTGTTTCATATAGACATGGTACCGCTCCCGGTCCGACTGGACCCGGAGGCTGTGAACCGCCGGCCCCTTTCCACGGTTGAGCATCCGGCTTTGGAGGAAGGTGGCGTCTGCCGCCTTCCCCATCTCCCCGCCCAACGCGTCCAGCTCCCGGACCAGATGGCCCTTGGCCGTGCCGCCAATGGAGGGGTTGCAGGGCATGTTGGCAATCCCGTCTAAGGTGATGGTGAACAGGATGGTTTTCGCCCCCAGCCGCGCCGCGGCCAAGGCTGCTTCCACCCCCGCGTGGCCTGCGCCTACCACCGCTACGTCATAGCTGCCTGCTTCATATTCCATTCTCTCTTCCTCCTTCCGCGGGCAGTGCCCGCCGCCGAACCGCGCTGTGGCGCAATGGGTAACTAAGTCGCGGGTGCCGCAGCGATGTCGCCGACAGAACTCAAAGCGCGTTTTGCCCGCCGCTAGGCGCGCGCTGTAGTGTCAATCGCAACAAAGTTGCGGGCATCGCAAACAATGTCTTAAATAAAATCTAAGGTGCGGCCTGCTCGCCGCAGGCGCCGCTCCCAAGTCGCGCTATTGGCGCTATGGGTAACTTAGTCGCGTGAGACGCGGCAATGTCGTCGACAGAACTCAAAGCGCGTTTTGCCCGCCGCTAGGCGCGCGGGTGTCGCGGCAGTGTCGCAAACAGAACTCAGTGCGCGTCATGCTGCCCGCTAGGGCCGCGTCTTCCCGCCCCGGGAGGGGCCGCAGGCTATTTGCCGACACAGAAGCGGGCAAAAACCTGCTCCACCACAGCTTCGGAGGCCCGCTCCCCTGTCAGTTCCATGAGGCAGGAGATGGCATCCTCCACACAGACATCCACCGCGTCTAGGGTGAAGGCCATGGTCAACGCTTCCACTGCGCTTTGCACAGCGGCAAGGGCGCGGTAAACACAGTCCTTCTGCCGCTCATTGGCAATCATCGGCGCCTGGGGATCCAGATGCTCCAATGCCATGACCTGGCTGATGGCCTGGGATAAGGCTTCCCGGCCCTCTCCCGCCTTGGCAGATGTATAAACTATATGTTGAAATTTATCTTGAATATACTTTTCGTCAATTTTTTGATCCAGATCCTGCTTGTTGATAATGGCAATGGCCGGCTTATCCCCGCAGGCGGCTATGATCTCCCGGTCATCCTCGGTGAGAGGGCTGGAGCTGTCAAAGACCGCCAGGATCAGGCTGGCCTGGTTGATCCGCTCCTTGGCCCGCTGGACGCCGATGCGCTCCACCGGGTCGTCGGTGGCCCGGATGCCGGCGGTATCCGCCAGCCGAAGGGGGATGCCGTCCACAATGATGGTATCCTCCACCACATCCCGGGTGGTGCCGGGGATGGCGGTGACAATGCTCTTATCAAAGCCGGCCATCATATTCATCACGGTGGATTTGCCCACATTGGGCCGGCCCACAATGGCGGTATCAATCCCCTCCCGGAGCAGGCGGCCGGTATCAAAGGTGGCGATGAGGGATCTCAGCTCCTCCTCTGTCTGCTGCAGCCGAGCCAGGAGCCTTTCCCCTTCCACCTCTTCCACGTCCTCTTCGGGATAATCAATCCAGGCGGCGAGATGGGCGGCGTTTTCCACCAAGTCCCCGGTGATTTGTTGAATCTTTCGGAAGAGGGTTCCCTCTTTGGCTGCCAGGGCGGACTGGGCCGCCTGCCGGCCCTGGGCCGCGATCAGATCCGCCACCGCTTCAGCCCGGGTCAAATCCAGTTTGCCGTTTAAAAAGGCCCGCTTGGTAAATTCCCCCGGCCCTGCGGGCTTGGCGCCCTGGCGGATCAAGGCCGATACCAGCCGCTGGAGGAGATAGGGGCCTCCATGGCAGGAGATTTCCGCCACATCCTCCCCCGTATAGGAGCGGGGCGCTTTAAAAATCAGCACCACTGCTTCGTCAAAATCGCCGTCCCCGTCAAAGACATGGCCAAAGGTAGCGGTATAGCCCTCCATCCCGCACAGGTCATCCCCCATGGCGGAACGGAACACACAGGAGGTAATCTGCCGGGCCCTGGGCCCTGAAACCCGCACCGTGCCAATACCGCCTACGCCTGGCGGTGTGGCAATGGCCACTATGGTGGTTGTTTCCTTTTCTCCCATCCAATCTCCTCCTTCCGCGGGCAGTGCCCGCTGCCACCACCTGCCGGTGGGGGATATCGCGCTGTATCACAACGGAAAACAAAAATGCGTGTGCCGCGAACAGTGTCTTGAATAAAACCTAGGGCGCGTCATCCCGCCCCGGAAGGGGCCCACCTACCGGTGGGGGATATCGCGCTTATGTATCAATCGCAACATAAATGCGGGCATCGCGACAATGTCACCGACAAAACTCCGGGCGCGTCTTCCCCCAGCGGTAGCTGGTGCGAAAGAAAAAGGGGTTTCTGTGAAAGAAACCCCTTGGTGCCAAGTTGATGCCCCTTGGCGCGGATCAGTCGTCCAGGTTGATCTTGCCGAACAGGGGTGCTCCCTCCGCCTCGGTGGGCGGGGTGGACCGGATCTTAGCCGGCTCAGAAGGAGCGTTGTCCTCCTTGGGAGGACGGTTGTCCCGACGGGAGCCGCGGCCCTCTTTATAGGGGCGCTTGTTGTATCCGCCCCGATTCCGATCCCCTCTGGAGCCCCGGTCGCGGTTGCCGTATCGGGCCGGACGGGGGTTCTTGGAGCTGATGACCACCCGGCGGTTTGGCTCCTCTCCAATAGAGGAGGAGGTAGCGCCTTCTACCTGCTGCACAGCGGAATGGATGATCCGCCGCTCATAGGGGTTCATAGGCTCCAAGGTGGTGCTGCGGCCGGTTCTCACCGCGGTATTGGCGATCTTGACAGCCAGATGCTCCAGGGTTTTTTCCCGTTTTTCCCGGTAATTGCCGCTGTCAAGGGTAATTCTGAAATAGCTGCCCTCGCCCCGGTTGGCCACCAGGCCTGCCAGGTACTGGAGCGCGTCCAGGGTCTCGCCCCGGCGTCCGATGATGATGCCCAGGCCTTCCCCTTCCAAAACCAGGGTGGCGTTATCCTCTTCTTCTTTGACCTGGATGTCCACATTTTCAAGGCCCATGTTGTGAAGGACTTCCGTAACATAATCCACAGCCAGCTGGGCTTTGGATGTCCGATAGGTGACCTTGACCTTTGCGGGGGTATTTTTCAAGCCGAAAAATCCCTTTTTCGGAAGATCGATAATTTCAATTTCCACAGCATCCCGCTCTACGCCCAGGCTTTCACATGCGAGATTGACCGCTTCTTCTACCGTCCGGCCTGTCATCTCAATCTCTCGTACCATGTTTCTACATCTCCTCTATCCTGGATTTTCCTATAAATGATCGGCAACCAAAGTTTCTCACTTCAGGTCGTCGTCGGTTACATCCACATATTCTTCGCCGTATTTCTCCGCGTCCCGACGCCGGGCCTCCGCCAGCTTACGGCGGTTGATTTCCTTCTGGGTCAGCTCCTCATCGCTGAGGAACTCCTCTACCTTCATGGGCTTAATATTCTTATTCTTTCCCTTTTTCGCGTTTTCGTTGTGGTATTTCGCAGCCTCTTCCGCCGCCCGTTTTCTGGCTTCCAACCGCTCCTGCCGTTTTCTTTCCCGCTCTTCCTCTTCCCTCTCCTTGGCCGCCGCGATCATTTCAGCGGGATTATAGATCCGGTTGAGGACAATGGACTGAACGGTCTGGAACACGTTGGACAAAATCCAGTACATGCCGACGCCGGCCGGTACCTGGAAGGCAATGATGACAGAAAAGATGGGCATAATGAAGGTCATACCCTTCATAGCACCAGCGCCGGCCTGGCCCTGGTTCATGGTGGGGTTTAACCGGGTGACAATCAGGGAGGACAGCAGCGCCGTCACACCGGACAAAATGGGGATCAAAATCAGGATATTCAGGCTCCAGGTGGGGATCTCACCCAAATTCATCCCCAGGAAGTTCAGGCTCACCGAAGAAAGCTTGTCGGTGATCTCCGCCCCCACCGACGCAAAGGCCTCCGGATTGGCGTGGAAGATGTTGAGGATACTGATCTGGGGGCTGTAGGAGCTGAGTGCTTGTCCCGTTCCCGTGGCAATATTGGTCAGGGTGGTAATGGTATCCGCCGACAGATGAAGGATATGGGTCAGGGGCCGGTATATAACGTCAATCAAGCCAAAGAGAATCAGGATCTGGATGATCATGGGAAGGCAGCCAGCCGTGGGGCTGTAATGTTCCTTCTCATACAGGGCCATCAGCTCTTCCTGATATTTCTGCTTGTTGTTGCCGTATTTCTTCTGCAGTTCCATCACCTTTGGCTGGAACATGGCCATTTTTACGGTGGATTTCTGCTGTTTCACCGCCAACGGCAGCAGCAGCAGCTTGACGAGCAGGGTAAAGAAAATCAGGGCAATGCCGTAATTCTGCACCAGGGAATAACAGGCCCACATGACATAGCCCAAAGGTGTTCCAAAGATGGTATAAAGCAAACTCATGGATTTTAATCCTCCAAACCGGCAGTGTATCTTCTACCGGGTAATTTTCAAAATCACCGGCTACCGCCGGGGCCAGCTGCCGCTGGGGGATGTCGCGCTGGCGGGCAGTGCCCGCAGCCGAGTCGCGCTGTGGCGCAACAGAAAACAAAATCGCGTGTGTCGCGGCGGTGGTTTCAATTAAACTCAGGGCGCGCCAGCTACCGCTGGGGGATATCGCGCTTATGTGTCAATCGAAACTCAGCTGCGGGCATCGCGAACAATGTCTCAAATAAAACTCAGGGCGCGCCAGCTGCCGCTGGGGGATATCGCGCTGTGGTGTCAATCGCAACGTAATTGCGGGCAACGCAAACGATGTCTCAAACAAAACCCAGGGCGCGTCATCCTCGCCGGTAGGCGCGCGTCTTGCTCGCCGGTAGGCGCGCGTCGTCCTGCTTTGGCAGGGACCGGCGGAAGGTGAAGTGATCCGGCACTGGATCATAGCCGCCTCTGCAAAAGGGCTGACAGCGCAACAGCCTATAAAACGCCAATAGCCCGCCCCTCACCACGCCGAAGCGGGAAATCGCCTCCATGGCATAGGAAGAGCAGGTAGGATAAAACCTGCAGCAGGCAGGCTTTAAAGGGGATATAAACTTTTGATACAGGCGGATCAGCCCTAGCATGCACTTTTTGATCATGATTCTTTTTGCAATGCGCCGATGGCCTCCAGCTGCTGGCGCATCATCTTCTGCACCAGGCCCATGGGGACCCGGCAGGTTTTGCTCCGGGCCACAAAGCAAATATCCCAGGAAGGGGGCACCTGCTGTTCCAGCAGGCGGTAGGCCTCCTTGATGACCCGGCGGGCCCGGTTGCGCTGTACTGCTTTTCCGATTTTCTTGCTGGTGGTAATGCCAATCCGGTTATAGCCCCGCCTTGTGCGCAGGGCATAGGTAACCAGCACATTTCCGGCTCTTGATTTTCCTCTTCCATACAGCCGCCGGAAATCCCTATTTTCATTGAGCATCTGGGTGTGTTCCATACTTCCTCCCACCACCCGCCGCCGGCTGCCGCCGGGGGATGTCGCGCTGGCGGGCAGTGCCCGCAACCGAGTCGCGCTGTATCACAATGGAAAACAAAAGCGCGTGTGACGCGACAATGTCTCGCATAAAACCAGGCGCGCGTCTTGCCCGCCGCTAGGCGCGCTGGCGGGCAGTGCCCGCTGCCAAACCGCGCTGATGTTTCAATCGTAACGTAATTGCGGGTGTCGCGAACGATGTCTCAAACAAAACCCAGGGAGCATCATCCCGCCCCGGCAGGGGTCGCGTGTGTCGCGGCAGTGTCGCGGATAAAACTCGGGGCGCGTCTTGCCGACCGCTAGGTCCGCGTCTTGCTCTCCGCAGGAGCGCGATCTGCCCTCCGCAGGAGCGATGGTAAAAAGAAAGACCACAATGTTTTGTGGCCCCTATGTTAGTAAGACAGCTGCTTTCTGCCTCTGGCTCTTCTGCGAGCAAGTACTTTACGGCCGTTTTTGGTGGCCATTCTCTTTCTGAATCCGTGCTCTTTAGCGCGATGAATCTTTTTCGGCTGATAAGTTCTTTTCACCTTCATACCCTCCTTTCGAGGCTAACCTTGCAAGGTTACATTATAAAGGATAAAACCCGCCCGTGTCAATATCATTATGGCGGAAAATCCAGGTTTTTTGGCCTATCCATCACATTTTCGCCTCATTTTCCCCTTTGCAAGGAAAAATCCGCACTCCTTACATATTATAATAGGTTCAAATACACCGGTGGAAAAGCTTGCTTGCGGGCCGGAAATATGCTACAATAGAAATCGGATATTTCTGTCCATTTTTTAGTTTCTCACCAAGTTTTCCAGGATACTTTTCCACTGTTTCAACAGGTTTTCCACAGACAATCTTGATTTTCTGTGGATTCCTTCTTTTTATCCCATAGAAATGCTGTTTGAGGGGGATGTTCATCGCCATGGAATCATTCAAAGAAGTGTTCGGTCTGGTCAGCGATTACTGTAAGCACGAGATTTCTTCAGTGGCCCATGACCTTTGGATTAGCTGTATCGAACCGGTAGGCTTTGACGGCAGGGTGGCAAAGCTTTATGTGCGCAGCGAGTTCCAAAAAAACATCATTGAGCAAAAGTACTCCGCCCTGCTCAACAAGGCCTTTGAGGAGGTACTGGGTTTCCCTGTCACCATCCAGATCACCTGCGATGAGGATAAGGTGGATTCGGAACAGGCCAAGAAGGTCCTCTCCACCTATACCCCCGAGGAGGTGGAGAAAAGCGCCCAGGGCGGGGATTATGAATACACCTTCTCCACCTTTATTGTAGGCCCCTCCAACAAGTTTGCCCATGCCGCTTCCCTGGCGGTGGCGGCCAACCCCTCCGGCGCCTACAACCCTCTGTTTATCTACGGCGGTTCCGGCCTGGGCAAGACCCATCTGCTCCACGCCATCTGCGCCGAGATCCGGGAAAACAAGCCGGGTACCAACATCATCTATGTCAAGGGCGAGGAATTCACCAATGAGCTGATCGAAGCCATTGGAAACAAGACCACCCCGGAATTCCACAACAAATACCGCCAGGCGGACGTGCTGCTGGTGGACGATATCCAGTTTATCGGCGGCAAGGAGAGCACCCAGGAGGAGTTCTTCCACACCTTTGAGGCCCTCTACACCGCGGAAAAACAGATTGTCCTGACCTCCGACCGGCCGCCCAAGGAGATCAAAACCCTGGAAGAGCGGCTGCGGACCCGCTTTGAATGGGGCCTTCTGGCCGACGTGCAGCCCCCGGATTTCGAGACCAGGATCGCCATCATCCGCCGCAAGGCCCAGCTTTTAGATATTGAGATTCCCGACGAGGTGGCGGAATATATCGCCAACCGGCTGAAAAACAACATCCGCCAGCTGGAAGGAGCGGTGAAAAAGCTCAAAGCCTACAAGCTGCTGGCCAATACGCCGCCCTCCATCTCCATTGCCCAGAACGCCATCCGGGACATCCTCAACGACAACCAGCCGGTGCCTGTCACCGTAGAGCGTATCATCTCCGAAGTGGCCCGGACCTTCTCCGTCTCCGCCGCGGATATCCGCTCCAACAAGCGCAGCGCTCCCATCTCCAACGCCCGGCAGGTGGCCATCCACATTGTCCGGGAAATCACCCAGATGTCCATGTCCTCCATCGGCGAGGAATTCGGCGGCCGGGATCACTCCACCATTGTCTACGCCATCCAGCAGGTGGAAAAGAACATGGAGCAAAACTCCCGCTATAAAGAGACCATTGAGGATATCATCAAAAACATCCGCAACTCCTAGCCACCTGCCGGTGGGGGAAGTCGCGCTGTGGCGTCGTTCGAAACAAAAGCGCGTGTGACGCGGACAGCGTCGCAAACAAAACCAAGTACGCGATTTGCTCGCCGCTAGGCGTGCCCCTCCCGGGGCGGATATCGCGCTGGCGGCAAGTTGCCGCTGACAAGTCGCGCTGTGGTGTCAATCGCAACGTAATTGTGGGCATCGCGGACAATGTCACCGATAAAACCAAGGGCGCGTCTTGCTGCCCGCTCCCAAGCCGCGCTTATGTGTCAATCGCAACGTAATTGCGGGCTACGCGGCAATGTCGCAGATAAAACCAAATGCGCGTTTTGCTGCCCGCTAGGGCCGCGTCCTCCCGGGGCGGATATCGCGCTGGCGGCAAGTTGCCGCTGACAAGTCGCGCTGTGGTGTCAATCGCAACGTAATTGTGGGCATCGCGGACAATGTCGCAGATAAAACCAAGGGCGCGTCTTGCTGCCCGCTAGGGCCGCGTCGTCCTCCGGCGGCAGCCGGTTTCCACAGGGAAAGATTCCACCATTTCCACAGGCAAAAAACCGATGGAAAAACAGCCTCTGTTTTACACCGACTTTTCCCCCTATTTTTCACATTGCACCTTTTGTTTTACACTGCCTTGTGGAAAATGATCTTCTCCTTTCACTTGTCCACAACCGGCTCACAAGGGCCTCCCCAAAGAAAAAATCCTGTTTTTGGCTTAGAAAAAGGCATTTTCCGCCTTTTCCACAAATTCACAGCCTCTACGACTAATACTATCTTTTTTATATATTCCTATCCTATTCTTTCCATGTTTTTTGAATCTGATAGGAAATCCTCAAACAAAGGAGTGGAAACCCCATGCAAATTGTCTGTGATAAAAACACCCTGTCCCAGGCGGTCAGCAATATTTCCCGATCTGTCTGCTCCAAGTCTGCCATTACCGCATTGGAGGGCATCCTCATTGAAGCGGAAAACGGAAAGGTTAAATTTTCCGCCTATAACCTGGAGATGGGGATGACCACCTCTATGGAAGCAGCGGTCAAGGAGCCCGGCTCCATTGTACTGGGCGCCAAGATCTTCTTTTCCATGGTCAGCCGCCTGCCGGCAGAACAGGTGGAAATCAAAAGCGACGAAAACCTGATGACCACCATCATCAGCGGGCCCAGTGAATTTTCCATTATGGGCCTCTCCCCTTCCGAGTTCCCCGAGATGCCCAGCATCACCGATGGAAAAAGTTTCAACGTCCCCAAGTTTAAACTCAAGGCTATGATCGATCAGACCCTGTTCGCGGTAGCCCAAAACGACGCCAAACCGGTGTATACCGGCTCCCTGTTTGAGACGAGGGACGGGGAATTGACCGTGGTTTCGGTGGACGGTTACCGGCTGGCCATGCGCAGGGAAAAAATCGACTCGGATGAGGAGCTTCGCTTTATTGTGCCGGGCAAGACCCTTTCTGAAGTTTCTAAGCTCATCGACGACGGGGAGGAGGATGTCTCCATCTCCTTCTCCAGAAAGCATATTGTCTTTTCCATTGACAGCTATCATGTCATCTCCCGGCTGCTGGACGGGGAATTTTTGGATTATAACGCCACCATCCCCCAGGGGGAAAAGACCACCGTGATTGTGGATACCCGTGCTTTCTGCGATTCCATTGAACGGACTTCCCTGCTCATCAACGACCGGCTGAAAAGCCCCTTAAGCGTCAAGTTTGAGGATAATATGATCTATCTCCACTGTGTCACCGCCATGGGAAAAGCATCCGATTCCCTGGGCTGCGAGATCCAGGGGGAAAATGTGACCATTGGCTTTAACAACCGCTATCTCCTGGACGCCCTCAAGGGCACCGGCTGCGATAAGGTCAAGCTCCTGCTCTCCGGCAGCCTGTCCCCCATGAAGGTTGTCTCTTTGGAGGACGACAGCTTCCTGTTCTTGGTCCTCCCTGTCCGCCTAAAATCCGACCTCTAGCGGGCAGTGCCCGCAGCCAGATTGCGCTGTGGCGCAATGGGTAACAAAATCGCGTGAGACGCGGCAGTGCCGCAGACAAAATCCAGGGCGCGTCATCCCCGCCGGTAGGCGGAAAGGAGAGTTGAGATGGAAAAACATGAAATACAGATTGACACCCCCTTTATCCGGCTGGACCAGATGCTGAAGTTCTGCGGCCTGGCGGAGACAGGCGGCCACGCCAAGGAGATTGTGGAGGAGGGTGTCTGCAAGGTCAACGGAGCCATCTGCATCCAGCGGGGGAAGAAGCTCTTCCCCGGGGATACCCTGCAGGTGGATGATATCTTGATCGAGGTCACAGGTTTTGAGGATTGAAAGGCTGTCATTAAAAAACTACCGCAATTTAGAGGATACCCAGGTATCCTTTTCCCCGGGGGTCAATCTCATCTGCGGGGACAACGGCCAGGGAAAAACCAACCTGATCGAAGCCATCTGGCTGCTCACCGGCGCCAGGAGCTTCCGGGGCAGCAGGGACGGGGACTTGATCCGGTTTGGGGAGGAAAGGGCTTGTATTGAAGCCGCCTTCTTCGGCCAGATGCGGGAGCAGTCCATCTCCATCCAGCTGGGCCCCAAGCGGCAGAGCGCCTTAAACGGGGTAGCGGTCTCCTCCCACGGGGAGCTGGCTGAAGCCTTCGGCGCTGTGGTATTTTCCCCGGTCCATCTGGAGATTGTCAAGGACGGCCCGGACAAACGCCGGAAATTCCTGGACACGGCCATCGGCCAGATCAAAGAGCGGTATCAAAAATACATGCAAAACTACAACCGCATCCTCCTCCAGCGCAACACCCTGCTCAAGGATGTCCAGGCCCACGGGGAGCTTCTCCCCCTGCTGGAGGTATATGACGAGCATCTGTCCCAGACGGCGGCTGTCATTACGGTGATGCGCAGAAGCTATATTGAAAAGCTCAAAGACCATGCCACCGCCTTCTACCGGGAGATTTCCGGCGGGCGGGAGGATTTTTCCCTCCGGTACCAGTGCAGCCTGGGCCGGGAGATCCAGGGCCTGGACGGCCCGGCGCTGAAAGACGCCTATCAGAAGGCGCTGGAGGAGAGCCGGGAAAACGATATGACCTATAAAACGACCTCCGTCGGCCCCCACCGGGACGACCTGGAGATCACCTTAAACGGACTTTCCGCCCGAAGCTTTGGCAGCCAGGGCCAGCAGCGCAGCTGTGTGCTGGCTTTAAAGCTCAGCGAGGGGCAGATCCTCCGGGAGGTGCTGGACGACACGCCGGTGATCCTGCTGGACGATGTGCTAAGCGAGCTGGACGCCAAGCGCCAGGCCTATCTGCTGGGGGAGATGGCGGGGATGCAGGTGTTTATCACCTGCTGTGACCGGCATATCCGGGAGGATCTGGAAAAAGGGCTCCTTTTCTCCATTGAAAAGGGCCGGCTCACCCAGGAGGAAACCAAGGAAAAGGAGGAATCCCATGTATCTGCATCTGGGACAGGACACGGTGGTCAAGCTCAGTGAGGTGGTGGCCATCTTTGATTTGGAAAACGCCTCCATCGCCAAGGCCACCAAGCGGTATCTGGCTTTGGCCCAGAAACAGGGCCTGGTGGTCAACGTATCCACAGAGCTTCCCAAATCCTTTGTGGTCTGTGTGGATGAGAAGGGGAAAAACACCGTGTATATCTCCCAAATCTCCTCCGCCACCCTAAAAAAGAGAACCAATTTCGTCAAAGAAATTTCTATATAGAGAAAAAACTGAGATACGGAGGTAATCATCAGTGAGCGAAAAGCAGCAAACGCCTGCCTATGACGGCAGTCAGATACAGGTACTGGAAGGCCTGGAAGCGGTGCGCAAACGGCCGGGTATGTACATCGGCTCCACCGGGAGCCGGGGCCTGCACCACCTGGTCTATGAGATTGTGGACAACTCCATCGACGAGGCCCTAGCCGGTTACTGCGACAAGATCAGCGTGGAGATCCTTCCCGGAGAGGTCATCCGGGTTCGGGACGACGGCCGAGGCATCCCGGTGGGCATCCAGCCAAAGCTGGGCATCCCGGCGGCTACGGTGGTCTTTACCGTCCTCCACGCCGGCGGCAAGTTCGGCGGCAGCGGTTACAAGGTTTCCGGCGGCCTTCACGGCGTAGGCGCTTCGGTGGTCAACGCCCTCTCCACCTGGCTGGAGGTGGAGATCTGCGACGGGCAGCACCGCTATAAACAGCGCTTTGAACGGGGCAAGGCGGTGGACGACCTGCACATCATCGAGGACACCGACGCCACCGGCACCCAGGTCACCTTCTCCGCCGACCCGGAGATCTTCGAGACGGTGGAATACGATTACGACACCCTGATGACCCGGCTGCGGGAACAGGCTTTCTTAAACGCCGGGGTCCACATTGTGGTGGAGGACAAACGGCCGGGCAAGGAACAGTCGGAGCACCTTCACTATGAAGGCGGCATCCGCTCCTTTGTGGAGTACATCCACAAAAAACGGGGTTTGGATGTGCTCCACGACGATGTGATCTACCTTTCCGCTGTGGATGGGGATACCACCGCCGAGGTGGCTTTGCAGTATAACGACAGTTATAACGCCCTGATCCTCTCCTTTGCCAACAACATCCCCACCACCGAAGGCGGCACCCATGAAATGGGCTTTAAAAACGCCTTAACCCGTGTCTTTAACGATTACGGGAAGAAATACAACATCCTCAAGGACGGGGAAAAGCTCTCCGGCGACGACGTGCGGGAGGGATTGACCTGCGTCATCAGCGTCAAGCTCACCGACGCCCAGTTTGAGGGACAGACCAAGGCGAAATTGGGCAATACCGACATCCGCTCCCTGGTGGAGGGGATGGTCTATGAGAAGCTGGAGACCTTCTTTGAGGAGAACCCGGCCATTGCCCGGGCCATTCTGGATAAATCCATCACCGCCTCCAAGGCCAGGGAGGCCGCCCGGAGGGCCAGGGAGCTGACCCGCCGCAAATCAGCGCTGGAGACCGCTTCCCTCCCCGGAAAGCTGGCCGACTGTTCCTCCCGGGACAATGTCTATACCGAAATCTACATTGTAGAGGGAGATTCCGCCGGAGGCTCCGCCAAGATGGGACGGGACCGCCGGTTCCAGGCCATCCTCCCCCTGTGGGGCAAGATGCTCAACGTGGAAAAGGCCCGTCTGGACAAGGTCTATGGCAACGACAAGCTGATGCCGGTGGTGACAGCCCTGGGCTGCGGCATCGGCGACGAGTTCGATATTGAGAAGCTGCGGTACGGCAAGGTCATCATCATGGCCGATGCCGATGTGGACGGCAGCCATATCCGCACCCTGCTGCTGACCTTCTTCTTCCGGTTTATGCGGCCCCTCATCGAAAACGGCAACATCTATCTGGCCCAGCCTCCCCTGTTCAAGCTGACCCGGGGCAAGCAGGTCCGCTACGCCTACTCGGATAAGGAGCGGGATGAGTATATCGAGCAGCTGGGCGGCCCTGAGCACGGCAAGGTGGATATCCAGCGGTACAAAGGCTTGGGCGAAATGGATCCTGAGCAGCTGTGGGAGACCACCATGGATCCGGAATACCGGACCATGCTCAAGGTGAGTATGGAGGACGCCGCCAAGGCCGACGAGATCTTCACCATCCTGATGGGAGACAAGGTCCTCCCCCGCCGTGAATTTATCGAGCAGAACGCCAAATATGTCAATAATTTGGATATTTAAGATTTTCTTTGGAATTGTTCATCCTTTTGTTCCATAAACATGATATGATAGGAAAAAAACGCAGGAGGAAAGAAAAATGAAAAGAATAGCTGCAATGATGATGGTACTGATCATGATGTTTTCCATGGCAACCATGAACGCCTTCGGTATGGTGGCCATGGCTGAGCCTGTGGAGACCACCACAAGCCAGGTTAAGGATAACCCCGGCACCGGTGACAACAGCATTCTGCCCTGGGCCATCGGCGGCGGCGCCATCGCTGTGGCCGCCGCAGTAGCCGCTGTCTTCCTTGGCCGCAAAAAATAGCGGGCAGTGCCCGCTTCCAGGCCGCGCTGTGGTGTCGTCCGTAACAAAAACGCGGGTGTCGCGGACAGTGGTTATGGCTAGGCCGTGAGCGCGACTTGCTCTCCGCTAGGCGTCGCAGGAGCATGGGCGGTTTCGGCGGCAGCCGACGATTTTTTGGAACATCCCGGGGGAATCCAGTGGTGTTGGCCCCCGGGATTGGGAGAAAAATCGCCGCCCATACTGCCGGGAGAGCAGCGAGCCCCATCAGGGGGATATCCAAGGGGTGCCCCCTTGGATCACTTTTGCATCCTTTTCTTGAGAGAAAAGGATGTGCCCGCGCGGCATGAGCGCAGAGCCAGCCACCTGCCGCTGGGGGGCATCACGGGCGGGCAGTGCCCGCTGCCAAACCGCGCTGTGGCGTCATTCGAGACAAAGTCGTGGGCAACGCGAACAGTGTCTCGGATAAAACTGTGGGCGCTACTTGCTGACCGCAGGTCCGCCGGCTACCGCCGGGGGAAGCCGCGGATGGGCGCAATGGGTAACCTAGTCGCGTGAGACGCGGCGGTGTCGCGAATAAAACGCAGGGCGCGTCATCCCGCCCCGCTAGGGCCGCCAGCTACCGCTGGAGGGTATCGCGTTTATGTGTCAATCGCAACACAAGCTGCGGGCAACGCGGACAGTGGTTATGGCTAGGCCGTGAGCGCGACCTGCCCGCCGCTAGGCGCTGAAAGGAGAAAAGATATGGCGGAAGAAAATGCACAGCAGAAAGCCCTTTTCACCATCCGGCAGAGGATTGATGAGCAGACCTATGAGGACTTCAACTTCCTCATGGTGGAGGATATGGTAAAAAACAAGAAAAGGCAGGTCAAGGTGCTGGGGATCATTGAGATTGTCATCGGCGTCCTTTTTCTGCTGGTCACCCTCTTTTCCCAGGAAAGGGCCAACTGGGTCTATTCCCTGCTGGCGGCGGTGCTCATCCTGCTGGGAATTTACGGCATGCTGTTTTACCGCTATGTCTTCCCCAGCCGTCTGAAAAAGGCGGCCCAAAAACAATACGCAGGGAACCCTTATCTGCAAAATGAGGTGGAATTCCGCTTTTTTGAGGACGCCTTCCGGGAGATCTCGGCGGAGACCGACAACACGGTGGACTGGGAGGAGGTCCAGCGGATCCTCTACACCGATCATTTGATCGTCCTGATGCTGGAAAGCCGGCGATGTGTCATCATCCCCAGAACCAGCATCCGTAACTTTGACACCGAGTTCCTCAAATACCTGGAACGGCAGATCCATCACCATGAGATCACAGCCCTCCACAAGGAATCGGCTGCCCGGTAATAGGGCGGGAGGTAGGATATGGAGCAGTTTTCGATCGATTACCGCTTGGATGAAGAGGAGATCAGAATGAGCCTCAGTCAGGTCTGGCTGAGGCAGAAGGGCTGGAAGACGGGGATTTTCGCCCTGGTCTTTCTGCTGGCCGGCGTGGACTTTTTCTGGATCGCCAATTATTTTGTAGGTGTAATCAGCTTGGCCGCCGCGGTAGCGGTGGTGCTGGTTCCCTTTTTCGGCATCCGGAAGTCCGCGGCTTTTTCATCGTCTCAGAAGCTCTATTACCGGCTGACCTTTGAAGAGCCTAAGATCATCGTGGATGTATCCTCCCCTTTCGGCGAGGAGCACCATCCCTATGACATCGGTTATGAAAATGTCCATAAGATCTATGAGACCCAGGAGTTTTTTATGATCAGCGTGACAAAGGAAAAGATCATCCCCATCCCCAAGGGGGATCTGGAACCGGAGCTGCAACAGGCTGTCAGCGGTTTTTTCGCAAAGGTCTTTGGGGAGAAATACCGTGCCGCCAAGGCTGGAAAATAACATCACCGGCAGGAGGAAGAGCCAATGGAAGAAAAAAAGGATAGGACCACAGAGGGAAACATCCCCCGGCAGGGGGAGGATTTATCGGAACAGGACAAGGAAATCCTGGCTGAAATCGACCGGGAGGACATGGATGAAATGGACAAAAAGGCCCAGGACGCCCTGGGTGCTGACGAATGGATCCATGTGGACTTTACCCTGGATTATGATACCGCTTTAGAGGGGCTCAAGCTGGCGGCCAGGATGCTGCTGGAATCCCAGCGGAGCTTACAGACCGTGGCCTTTGGCATTGTGATTATCACCTTCATCTGGCCCGCCATCTCCGGCGGCTGGCGGGATCCGGCCATCCTCATCGTAGGCATTGTCATCATCCTGGCCTGTATATACGGCATCTACGCCGCCTGGCACTTCCCCAAGGTCCACCGGCTGCAAAACGCGAGAAAGATGGCCGACGCCCAGACCCCCTGGACCATGGAGATCTTCCCCGACCATGTGATGGTGCGGGAGGGGGACGAAACCACACTGCTGGAATTTACCAACAAGAGCTTTAAATGCTATGATTCGGGCAATGTACTGCTCTTTGTCTACAACCGGCTGGATATTATCATTGTCCCCAAGGCCGCGTTAGGGGAGCAGGAAGAGAGGGTCCGCTCCGTCCTCAAGGCAAAGCTCATGGCCAAATATATCACCATCGGCACCGGGGCGGTAAGGTTCTGGGACAAGGTGAAAAACCGGTTTGGCAAGCATCCGGGCAAGGATACAGAGAAAGAAAATAATCCCAATGGGTAACGATAAAAAAGATTTAGGGTGAAAAATACTATGGAAAACAACGGATCCAAGGTTATTACCATCGACATAGAAAAGGAAATGAAAAAGTCCTTTCTGGACTATTCCATGTCGGTGATCGTCAGCCGCGCCCTGCCGGATGTGCGGGACGGGCTCAAGCCGGTCCACCGGCGGATCCTCTATACCTTTTACGAGAACAGCCTGGGCCCGGACAAGCCCTACCGCAAATGCGCCGACACTGTAGGCGCTGTGCTGGGCCGGTATCATCCCCACGGCGACGCCTCGGTCTATGACGCCATGGTCCGTCTAGCCCAGGATTTCTCCATGCGCTATCCCCTGGTGGACGGACACGGCAACTTCGGTTCGGTGGACGGGGATCCCCCTGCCGCCTACCGTTATACCGAGTCCAGAATGAGCAAAATCGCGGTGAAGATGCTCACCGATATCGATAAGGATACGGTGGACTTTGTCTCCAACTACGACGACCGCCTGAAGGAACCGGCGGTCCTCCCCTCCCGCTTCCCCAACCTGCTGGTCAACGGCTCCACCGGCATCGCCGTGGGTATGGCCACCAACATCCCGCCCCACAACCTGCGGGAGGTCATCGACGGGGCCTGCCACCTCATCGACAACCCGGAGGCGGACCTGCCGGAGCTGATGGAATATATCCAGGGCCCCGACTTCCCCACCGGCGCGGTGATTATGGGCCGTGCCGGCATCCGCAGCGCCTACGCCACCGGCCGTGGCCGGGTCATTGTCCGGGCCAGGGCCTCCATTGAGGAGGGCAAAAAGGGCCGGATGCGGATTGTGGTCACCGAGCTGCCCTATATGGTCAACAAGGCCCGGCTCATCGAGTCCATCGCCAACCTGGTCAAAGAAAAGCGGATCGACGGCATCTCCGACCTGCGGGACGAGTCGGACCGGGACGGCATGCGGATTGTGGTGGAGCTGAAAAAGGACGCCAACGCCCAGGTGGTCTTAAACCAGCTCTACTCCTACTCCCAGATGCAGGAGACCTGCGGCGTCATCATGCTGGCCCTGGTGGACGGAGCGCCCAAGGTCATGGGCCTCAAAGAGATGCTCACCCATTACAACGAGTTCCAGTTTGAGATCATCACCCGCCGCACCCAGCATGACCTGAAGAAGGCCCAGGAGCGGGCTCATATCCTGGAGGGCTTAAAGATCGCCCTGGATTTCATCGGCGAGGTCATCGCCATCCTGCGGGCTTCCAAGAATATTGCCGACGGCAAAACCCAGCTGATGGAGCGCTTCGGACTTTCCGACGCCCAGGCTTCGGCCATTGTGGCCATGCGGCTGGGCCAGCTCACCGGCTTGGAGCGGCAGAAAATCGAGGATGAACTGGCTGCCCTCCATGAAAAGATCCAGGAGCTTTTGGCCATCCTGGCCGACGACGGCAAAATCTACGCCATTGTCAAGGAAGAGCTCCAGGAGATCAAGGAGAAATTCGGTGACGAGCGGCGCACCGAGATCCAGTCGGTATCCGGCGAGGTGGATATTGAGGATCTGATCCCCGAAGAGGACTGTGTGGTCACCCTGACCCACTTTGGATATATCAAGCGCCAGGCGGTGGATTCCTATAAGACCCAGCGCCGGGGCGGCCGGGGTATTTCCGGCATGACCACCCGGGAGGAGGATTTCGTGGAGGATCTGTATATTTCCTCTACCCATGATTACCTCCTCTTCCTGACCAACAAGGGCAGGATGTACCGGCTCAAGTGCTACGAGATCCCCGAGAGCTCCAGGACCTCCAAGGGCACCAACATCGTCAACCTCCTGCCCCTGGAAAGCGACGAAAAGGTGGCCTCCATGATTAAGCTGGATTCCATTGACCAGGAGGGATATCTGGTCATGGTCACCCGCCAGGGCATCATCAAGCGCACGGCCATCAGCGCCTTCCGCAACATCCGCAAATCGGGACTCATTGCCCTGACCATTGACGAGGGGGATGAGCTGGCCTGGGTGCGGATGACCAGCGGCGCCAATGAGCTGATTGTGGCCACCAAAAATGGTATGGCCATCAAGTTTGATGAAAACGATGTCCGTCCCATGGGCCGGACCGCCCGGGGCGTCAAAGCCATCACCCTGGAGGACGGGGATATGGTCATCGGCATGGCCCGGGTCCGTGAGGGGGCAACCCTCCTCACCGTGTCCGATAAGGGCTTAGGCCGGAGAAGCCGGCTTTCCGATTACCGGACCCAGTCCAGGGCCGGAAAAGGCGTCACCAACTACAGGGTGAGCGACGAAAAGGGCTATGTGGCCGGCGTCAAGGTGGTGGATGAGGATGACGATGTCATCATGATTACCGACGGCGGCGTCATCATCCGGATCCCGGTCAGCCAGATTCCCATCCACTCCCGGTACAGCACTGGGGTAAAATGCATGCGGGTGACCGACGATACCAGCGTGGTTACCCTGGCCCGGGCCCCTAAAGAGGTGGAGGACGATACAGAGGAAGAGGATACGCAAACGCCTCCCTCCCCGGAGGAGCAGGAAACACCCGCTGAGGAACCGGAAGCAGAAGAATAAATCCATCAAAAAAGGACGCCATCCGGCGTCCTTTTTTTCACCCCCACCTACCGGCGGGCGGCCAGCTACCGCTGGGGGACACCGCGTTGTGGTTTCAATCGCAACAAAAATGCGTGTGTCGCGGGCGGCGAGTCGCCGCTGACAAGCCGCGTTGTAGCGCAATGGGTAACTTAGTCGCGTGTGTCGCGACGGTGGTTTTGGCTAGACCGTGGGCGCGTTGTCCCGCCGGAAGGCGGGCGTTTTGCCGCCCGCTAGGGCTGTTTGTTCATATTTATGCGGTATTTTTCAATTGTTGGATATGCTATAATATGGACGCAACGGGCGGCCACCTACCGGTGGGCGGCGAGTCGCCGCAGCCAGACCGCACTGATGTGTCAATCATAGCTTAGTCGCGTGGGCCGCGGCAATGTTGCAAATAAAACCAAATGCGCATCATGTTGCCCGCTAGGGCCGTGGGCGGTTTCGGCGGAAGCCGACGATTTTTCGGAACATCCCGGGGGAATCCAGTGGTGTTAGCCCCCGGGATTGGGAGAAAAATCGCCGCCCATACTGGCGGGAAAGCAGCGAGCTTCATTAGGGGGATATCCAAGGGGCGCTCCCTTGGATCACTTTTGCATCCTTTTCTTGAGAGAAAAGGATGGCGGGCAGTGCCCGCTGCCAAACCGCGCTGTGGCGTCATTCGAGACAAAGTCGTGG
>CAJFSX010000013.1 GCA_904419775.1 Candidatus Pararuminococcus gallinarum
CTTTCGGCACCGGCATTGATTCAAATAGATACTTTTCCGTTTTTTCCTCCATAGCTTGTACAACCCCTCTTTCTGATTGCGGCAAAGAACAAAGGCAAACCCCTCCCGACTGATACGGGAAGGGTTGCCTGTTTATTTTTATATTCCCAAAGCGAATGTCAGCTTCGGCCTGAAGCGCTTTCAAAGATTCCCGACAGCCATTGATCGTAGGTGGGGATCCATCCGCCATCTGCTCCAAAGCCGTGAGGCATGTTGTCGAGTTGCAGCCGCTGTACCGAAACGCCGGCCTCTTCCGCTGCATCGGCATTGGCCAAAAACTGCTCATAGAATGGATCACGGGTACCATAGCAGTAAAAAGTAGGAGGCAGATTTCCGGACCGCAGCAATGCTACATCGGTGGTTCCAACGCTCAGCCGTCCATAAAAGGAGTAGATCATACCACAGGCCGACGCGTCGGCAGAAACAGCGTCAAGGTCGTCCGGTACATAGTCTGGATCCAACGCTGTGCCGTTGACCTGCCCATCAAAATTCAGCAGCATCTCGCCGCTTAAGATCCCACCGGCGGAAAATCCCATAACAGCAATGTCCTCTTCATCTATGCCATATTCACTGGCGTGGGCCCGGACAAATCGAACGGCACGGGCCAGATCCAACGCGCCTCCCTGTTGGGTATAGGGCCGCAAGCGATAGTCTACTACAAAGCTCTGATATCCAAGCTGGCTTAAGGCTTCCGCTACATCTATGCCTTCCGGATGGTCGCTGCGAAACTGAAATGCTCCGCCAGGACAGATCAGGACTGCACCCTTGATCTCTGTTCCCTCTGGTACCGGGAAGCTGGTGAGATAGGGTCGGAAATCCGGGTCATCTGAGTAGTTGCCATTGTTGACAGTATACTCTGTGGTGGCAGGAACATTGCCTTCCTCCCACAGATATAGGACCTGTTGAGCCTGGGGAGTTACAGCGGCAGTGACTACCGTATTGCCATCGCCGTTCTCAGGAACAAATTTCTCGTCAGACAGCTCCAGTCCCTGGGCCCATGCTTTGATTTCCTCCTCCCCTGTGTCTTCGGAAAGCAGCAGAACCGTCTCTCCCAAAAGAGCACCAGGCTGCAGCTGTGAAATTGCGGAGAGAATTTCATTGGAATCATTTCCATCTCCAGCTACAAAGGGGAAAATCGTTCTTGCTCCAAAATCATTCTCCCCAAGAAAATTCTGTATGGTTTCCGGCAGGGTACTGTCTTCAGCGGAAAATCCCAGCAAAACAAATTCGCAGGTAGAGAAATCTTTCTCCGTTTCTTTCTCAATGGGGAACAGATCGCCGCCTACCGTTTCCCCCAGCAGTATGGCCGCTTGCTCTAAGGCATCGCCATCCTTTGCTGGGGCGTAGGCAACAAGAATGTTGAAATGGCTTTGCTGCTGGGTAGCGCCCGCCCCATCCGAGGAAGGGGCAGCCGCTTGGGAGGAGGAGGTCTCCCGTGTTGTTCCGCATGCAGCCAGTCCAAGTATCAGGATAAAGGCCAAAAGAATGGCCAAGTTTTTTTTCAAAAGTAGCGCCTCTTTTCTTTTATAGGCCCAGGCCATCCACCCAGGATTGCACTTCCTCTGCGCTTACATTGGAGGAGAAGCGCTGTCCTTCCAGCCAATTGCCGGTTCCGGCCATATCCGCTAACAGCTGCCCGCTTTCGCCAAGGCCAGAGCTGGTAGAGGTGCAGAAGGGGATCACTGTTTTTCCGGTAAAATCGTTGGCTTCGATAAACGTGTCTACCGGCCAGGCCGCAATGCCCCACCAAATGGGATATCCAATAAACACAGTGTCATATTCTTCCCAATTCTCGACGGTATCGGCCACAAGTTCTACATCCCGATCATCAGGATTGTCATGCTCATACACAACACGGCTGTTTGTATCATTCCAGTTAAGGTCAGCATCGGTATACGGCTCAACCGGCTCTAGTTCAAACAGGTCACCGCCCGTTGCTTCCGCAATGTAGCCTGCAGCCCCTTCTGTATTTCCGGTGGCTGAAAAATATACAACCAATGTCTTTCCGCCCTCTGTCTGCGATTCCTGAACGGATTCACTGCTTGTGGAGGCAGAAGAAGTTTCTTCCGGCTCGGAGGACTGGGATGTCTGGGGTGCTGTCGAAGTAGATGCAGAAGAACTGGAGGAATCTGGTGTTTCACTGCTGCATGAGGCAAGGCCCAGTATCATTACAAATCCCATCAATAAAGCGATTAATTTTTTCATGGTAATGTCTCCTTTCATTCAAAACACTCGTTAAAGATTTCCAAAATTTCTTCATGAGTCATTTTCCTGTAGCTGCCCGCTGAAATGCCGCAGGAATCGGCAATCTCGCGCAGCTGCGTTCTATCGGTAACGCCCAGCTCCCGCAAGGTGGTGGGCAGTCCGATCTCTTTGATAAAGTCTGCCAGAGCTTCCACTCCGGCCCGGGCAAGCTCTTCGTCGCTTTTCCCATTGCCATCGATTTCCCACACATTTATTGCAAAGCGGACAAATTTGGGCAGGCCCGCTTTGTAGATATGCCGGTAGTAAACTGGATGGAGCACCGCCAGGCCGCAGCCGTGATTACAGTCGGTGTAGGCTCCCAGCTGATGTTCCATATTGTGGCACTGAAAATCGCACCGCTTGCCCATTTTAATAATGCGGTTCTCCGCCATAGTGGAGTCCCACAGCAGATTGCTGCGGGCGGTGTAATCCTTTGGATTCACAATGGCGGCACGCAGATTTCGGATCACGCTTTTCATCAAAGCTTCCATGATGTCGTCGGAGACATTGTCCTCATTGGGCTCGCTGAAATAGGTTTCCATGATGTGGCTGAGGATATCAAACCCGCCGGAAACCATCTGCTTGACCGGCACACTATAGGTATAGACGGGATCCATTAGGGCAAAGCTGGGATTGAGTTTGGGATAATCCCTTCCAGTCTTTACTTTTTTCTCCTCGTTGGTAATGACCGCACCGCCATTGCACTCACTTCCAGTTCCCGCCACTGTGACGATAATGCCTAAGGGGAGTGGATCAACCTCGATGACTCCAGGTTTCTCCCAAAAGTCATTCCAAACGTCCCCCTCATACTTTGCTGCTAGAGATATCGCCTTACAACAGTCCATCACGCTGCCTCCGCCGACGCCGAGGATCATGTCCACATGTTGTTCCCGAGCCAGTTTTGCGCCCTTTTGCACCTTTGCATAAGTGGGGTTTGCCATAATGCCTGAAAACTCAACGATCCTTTTCCCCGCAGCCCATAAAATGCTGGTTACCTCATCGTAGATACCGTTTGCCTTGATAGAGCCTCCCCCATAGGCCAGCATGATGGTGTGATAGGGTTCTGTCAGGCAGGAGAGGTACTCCTTTACACATCCCTTGCCAAAATAAACTTTCGTTGCATTTTGAAAGATAAAGTTATTCATATACAAATCTCCTTTTTATGGATTTCCTAGTTTCCAATGGTCAATAATCAGAGGAGATACGTGTCCTATACACTTCTGACTGTTTTTCTCCCTACATTTGCTCTTCCCAGAAAGCCACAGCATCATCGATCCAGCCCTCAGCTACTGTACCAGTGCCCAGACCAAAGCCGTGGCTAAGGCCAGGATAGTGGTGAAACTCTGTTGGTATGCCCAAAGAACTTAGGGCGTCGATCCTCCGCTGCATTGTCCTCCAGCTGGCGATACCGTCGTTCTCTCCCACACAGGCAAAGGTCGGTGGATCGTTTTCGGTATAATCAGAGTGGCCTGTATACTGCATGATAACGGCGCCAGGTTGCGGCAGATCCTCTCCCCCGAAGGCTCCCGGTCCATAAGATCCCAGCCAGGCTGCCATTCTTGCCCCGGCAGAACCACCCCACAGGGAGTAGCAAGTTGTATCTACTCCTAATTCCTCCGCATGGTCGAAGATAAAGCTGATGGCACGGGCCAGATCTTCGCAGGCTGTCTGGGATCCCGGACGATAAATTAACGCAAAGGCGTTATATCCGCGCTTTGATAATTCTAACGCGTGAGGAAAACTATCCTGCATGGCCCCTACATAGGCAAATCCTCCGCCGGCATTACATACAGCAAATTGTTTTCCAGCTTCTCCCCTGAAGAAAAATAGTCCTGTATCCTCTTTTTCCGGATCCTCTGCCTTCTCCTCTTCTGTGTAAATATCATAAAACACCGTTTCTCCTGCCTGAGCCCGTGCTTTAAGGTCATTGACAATTTCCACCGTCTTATCGGGGTCAATGTTGTTGTACCAGGTCAGCCGAAGCTCTCCCAGCGTATCCCCGCTGTAATAGTCGCTGTCAACGGGAAAGATCAACCGGCCATATTCTTCAAAAACCGGGTCATTGATGACATCTGTTATTTTGGAGTTAACGGTATAATATTCATCTATACTCTGTTGCGCTGTGTTCTCTCTTTCAGATTCCTGTGAAATATTTCCTGAGGTTCCGTTGTCACCGCCATTGCAATTTGTCTGACCTGTGTGACATCCAGCACAGCACATTAGCAGGCAAAGGAGGATAAGGGTAAAAACCGTTTTTTTCATATTGCTCTGTCACTTTCTTTCCTGTTACCTTTGTCTTTATTATAAAAAAAACGAGACTTCCACAGAAGTCTCGTTTTGTTATGGAGTATTTACTACAAGGTTAACAGTACCTTACGCTTTTACTACCCTTGCCACAGCCTGCAAAAATCGCTTTACCGTAGGAGATGGATTGGGAGAATGGAGCAGGCCGAAAGGTATGGTATATCCCCAATCCACCGGCAGAATCTTGAGCAGTGGGTGGACATATCGCCAATTTTCCACTGCCATGAGGACACAGTTATTATTCTCGCATTGGTTAAATGCCGCTACATCATAAAAATCGAAATCCACAATCTGGATTTGTGGGTGGTTCTTCCAAATGTCATCCCGGAGCAGATCTACGTAATGGCTCCAATTCCTGCGCATGAGCATCAGTTTCTCTCCATATAGATCCTCCATGGAAAGCCTGTCCTTTTGTGCCAGCCTATGGTGAACAGAAACCGCGCAGCAGATGGGTTCTCTGGTAAGCTCCAGTCCTGCGCATTGTCGCAGATTCAACATGGTCTCATCAAAGATACCTGCTACTACATCGATGTTCTGGCCCAGATTTCCCAAGATCTCTCTCGCATTCTCAGGGGTATTATCAAAAGGAATCAGCTGAAACTTTGTGTTGGGACAACTTTTTTGAATCTTGGGCCACAAATCCACCAGTACCTGGGCCGGTGTCATCGGTGAAGTGCCAATGCGGATAATGTTTTCACTTTCCTGCATAGCATTTTTGGCACGTGTCACAGAATCCTTACAATACTGGATGATATATTTCGCGTCCTGATAAAGGGATTTTCCCGCATTTGTCAAGACCAGCCCCCGATGGGTGCGAACAAAAAGCTGCAAATCCAGGCTTTCTTCCAGCAGGTTGATCTGTTTGATGACCGCTGGCGGGGAAATATAGAGCTTTTCGGCGGCTTTATTAAAACTGCCGGAATCCACTACGCAAATGAAGGTATCCAGTTGAGGATTATACATAGGAACCACCGCTGCCTCCTTTGATTCACCTGGTCCAACGATTCTACAAAATATATTTTAAGTTGTTTCTCTCCGGCTGTCAAACAGGTGAGAACTCCTCATTTTTCCGGCGATAGTCATCCACCAATTCCTGGAGGGTAATTTGATCCACCACTCTGGTCACCGCCTCCTGTACCCGGGACCAGACGGAATAGGTAACACACCGTTCCCGCCGAGGACATTCGTCGTCATCCAAACAGGCTACCGGGGTCAAGCTTCCCTCCGTTACCCGAAGAATATCTCCTACTGTGATCTGGGAGGGTTCCATCTCCAGACGGTAACCACCTTGCGCCCCCCGCGTACTTTTGACCAGCCCCGCCTTTCCCAAACGGGTAACGATCTGCTCCAAATATTTTTCACTGATTTCCTGTCTCTTTGCAATATCACGCAGGGAAACGGGTTTTCCTTCATAAGCGAGACCCAGCTCTACCATCAGGCGCATGCCATATCTTCCCTTGGTTGAAATTTTCATTTCTTCACCTTCTCTGCCACCCCTGTTATAGTGGCTTCCTTGACTTTTGGCCCATTATATCATATAATATTTTTCGCATCAATAAATTCATAGGAAAATTATAGGAATTCAGTTGAGGGGATTAGGTGACAGGTGATGATAACACAGCTCCAGGAAGAGATCTTAAAACTAAAAAAGGAAAAAAACATCGGCATTTTGGCCCACAGCTATCAATCTACCGATATTCTGGAGATTGCCGACCTTAAAGGCGATTCCTTTGCCTTGAGTGAAAAAGCCCAGGACCTAGATTTTGATACTGTCATTATGTGCGGAGTACGTTTTATGGCTGATACGGTCAAAATCCTCTCCCCCGAAAAAAAAGTGATCCTGGCCGCTCCGGATGCCACCTGTCCCATGGCCGAACAGATCGATCCCCAGCGAGTAATCGACTATAAAAAAGAGCATCCTGATCACACCGTAGTAGCCTACGTTAACACAACAACGGAACTCAAGGCGGTCAGTGATGTCTGTGTAACCTCTTCCAGCGCCCAGAAAATCGTAGAGCGGCTGGATGCAGAAACCATCCTATTTATCCCCGATCAAAACCTTGGCTCTTACATTCGGGAAAAAGTCCCGACAAAAAAGGTGGTATTATGGGATGGCTATTGTCCTGTACACCATCAAATTACCGAGGAAGATGTGCTGTCCTGTAAATTGGCCCATCCCGGATGTAAGGTGCTGATGCATCCCGAATGTCCCGGAAACGCCCTCCGTTATGCAGATGTGGTGGGTTCCACTGCCGACATTATCCGTTACTGTGAAAACACATCGGAGGATGTGATCATCGGCACCGAAAAAAGCGTAGGGGATTATCTTTCTCTCTGCTATCCCCAACGCAATTTCTATCTTCTCTCCAAGAAGCTGATCTGTCCGGATATGCGTATTACCACATTGACAGATGTCTATAAGGCGCTGATTGGTTCCGGAGGACAAGTGATTGAAATAGAAGAAAATCTCCGTCTTGCTGCGCGTCGAGCCATCGATCAAATGATCCGCCTAGGGAAATAAAAAATATTTAAAGGGGGCAGCCTTCCTTTGAGAAGGCTGCCCCCTTTTTCATCATCATTTTCTTCACTTCCTGTTGGGCTTTCTTTTCAGGGCCAATAAATTCATAAAATCATGAAACATGGATGTATCAGTCGGTTCAAACATTATCCATTTGCCATCACGGTAAGTTTTCGATTCATCGTAGATCTTTTGGACTTGTTTAGAATAACGATTTCGTTCTGTTTCAAACTTTGCTCTCTCGTCTTTTCCAAAGATAATCATAAAACCTATACAATTTTCTCTGGCGTATAGCGCGCAAAGTGTCTTACCGCCTCGACGATATTTATACTCATAAGTCCATGCTTTACCGCCTTTATTCCACAGGCATTCCATCTCGTATTTTTCTTCAATTAAAGTACACAACTTGTTCCATACATCATATAATGATTGCCCGACTAAAACAGTCATTTCCTCTGCATTCGGTATTTTATCAAGCATGGTTGTCTCTCCCCCGTAAATTCTTTTTTATCGCATGCAAGCATTTATAAATTTCATGGGTACATTCATACGTTCTGCAACCTGTTCGGGTGTCATGCCACTGTCTAAGAAGCGTTTGCATACTACTTTTAAGTTTTCTCCAACCTCGATTATATGCCTGTCTGGGTCATAGAAGCGGACAACACGCTGTCCCCATGCATGCTCTATCACAGGGTGGACATATTCGATATCATATCTTTTCAGTTTGTCAGCGAACTGATCAAAATCATCTTCCTCAAAGTAGATTTCAAAATCGTTGCCGCCAAAAGAAACGTCACTTGTGCCGGTAAACTCTTTGTATGTTTCCACTGTCTGTAAAGCTAGACCGCCTGTTAAAGTTTTATTTGATCCAAAATCCATAATAACATGAAGCCCCAAAATTTTTTTATAAAACTCAACGGATTTATCTATATCAGTTACTACCAACATAGGATTTTTTAATTTCATCCATATTCCCTCTTTTTCACCGTTCTTACGAAGAAAAAACGGCACGGAAAACCGTGCCGTTTTTGAAATTGCAATTTATGCAAGGATGCTCAACAGAACGCCAGCCGCCACTGCCGAACCGATAACGCCAGCGACATTGGGGCCCATGGCGTGCATGAGCAGGAAGTTCCCAGGATTGTCTGCCTGGCCAACCTTTTGGGAAACACGGGCAGCCATAGGAACAGCCGATACACCGGCAGAGCCGATGAGGGGATTGACCTTCCCGCCTGTTGCCTTATACATAATTTTACCAAAGAGGACACCGCAAGCTGTGCCGCAAGCAAAGGAAATCAGGCCAAGAACGATAATGCCCAGAGTCTGCATATTTAAGAAGGTCTCCGCAGAAGCTGTAGATCCAACAGAAATGCCTAAGAAAATCGTGACAATATTCATCAGCTCATTCTGGGCTGTGTTAGAAAGCCTCTGGCAAACACCAGATTCTCTTAAGAGGTTGCCCAACATCAGCATACCAAGAAGGGGCGCTGCCATAGGCACCATCAGGGATACAACCAAGGTAACAAAGATGGGGAACAGAATCTTCTCTGTCTTGGATACCGGACGAAGCTGCTCCATTACAACCATACGCTCTTTTTTGGTGGTCAATAGCTTCATGATTGGCGGCTGGATAATGGGTACCAACGCCATATAGGAGTACGCCGCTATAGCGATGGGGCCTAACAGGTGAGACGCCAACTTGGAGGTAACGTAAATTGCGGTAGGTCCGTCAGCGCCGCCGATGATGCCGATAGCACCAGCTTCAGCGGGAGTAAATCCGAGCAGAAGAGCGCCTAAGAAGGTAAGGAAGATACCAATCTGTGCCGCAGCACCCAACAAAAAGCTTTTGGGGTTCGCGATCAGAGGACCAAAATCCGTCATCGCGCCGACACCCAAGAAAATAAGCGGCGGATATATTACATTCTCTACACCAAAATACAAATAAGAGAGAAGGCCACCTGAATCATGGGCGCCAAGATCTGCCAACGGTAGATTTGCCAAAAGGATACCAAACGCAATCGGCAGCAAAAGCAGTGGTTCGAATTTTTTTACAATTGCCAAGTACAACAAGACACAGGCAATGGCAATCATGACAGCATATTTCCATCCGTCACCAATAAAGAACTGAGCAAAACCAGATTCTAATGCCATATCCTGCAACGATTGCCAAAACGTTGCTAAGATTTCCATGAGATAAATCCCCGTCCTTTCACAATCAAACTCAAAATTCTTTTAACATTCCTAGAAAGGCTTCGTGTTTTCCATCATACCTGCCAAGCTCCAAACAGGACGGGCCTCTCGGGCTCTTTTGACACTTTTAATGGAATAATTGGACGAACCGCCCATCATACTCGCCACAGCCGCAGAAATTGCCGCAACCACCTCGCCGGGAATCCCCTGTTCCACCTTCATCAGCTGAGGAGGATTGGGAACCGCTTTGGTTGTAACCTCTTTCTTTTCATTTTTCTGCGTCTTATTGGGAGTTTCCTTACCTTGGACCGATGTCATAATCTTTCCAACCAAAAGAACCGCAATGATGAGGATAACAAGAGCAATGAATACAATTACTGTACCACTTAAAATAACCGATAACGCCAAATTCCAATCCATATGCATCAATCTCCTTGGCTTAAAATTTCCGCCAAAACAGACAGAAGATTTCTTAAAAATCCTTATCTATTTTAAAACGATATCAAGTTTTATTATATAATAATTTTCCTTTTTTTTCAATGATGAATCCCATCATTTTTACACGAAATATCTGCCCCAGTTTGTTAAATTATTGCCAAATTTTATTTTCCCTTTATGCCAATTCCTGAGGAAGGACCATCATTGCCCCTTGACTACGGATAGTAAGGACATGACAACACCCTGTTCCCAAAGTTTGCTGCATCACTACTTTATAGTTTCTGCTCAAATCTTCCGGAACATACGCCTGCATCGTTCCTGCGAATCCACCTCCGTGAACTCTCCAAGCTCCGCGACCCTTAAGCAGGTCTTCGGAAATAGCCAAGGCAAGGCTGAGTCCCTGACGCTGTGGTTTAGACCCAATAAAAACATTTTGCAACCGCATAAAAGAGGAATATCCTGATTCAATTACCAGTGTTTTAAAGCGTTCAAAGTCTCCCTCTTTAAGGGCTTGCGCCTGCTTTTCTACCCTTTCATTTTCACCGAAAAAGTGCAGTGCTCTCAATATCGCTCTGTCACTGAGCTTTTGGCGCAATACCACCTGAAAGTCGTAAATTGAATCGGCAAAGGTACGAAAATCCACTTCCCGCAACACCTTTTTCCCGAATGCCCGCGCCACCTCTCCCATTTCTGAAATCACCTGGGCATATTCCTGGGTTAGATCCTCGTGGCTATCCCCTGTATCCACGATAAACAAGTCATGATGATATTTTGAAAAATCCACTTTGATTTTCTCAATCAAGGGCTTTTCAGGATCTTTAAAATCAATGGCAACAAATCCGCCCATGGCACAGGCTGTTTGGTCCATCAGGCCGCAAGGTTTTTTAAAGTAGGCATTTTCTGCAAATTTTCCGATTTTGGCGATCTCAACAGGGCCAAGTCTTCCCCCATTGTACAAATGGTTAAGGATGGTACCGATCATCACCTCATAAGCGGCTGAAGAGGAAAGCCCTGAGCCTTTTAATACATCGGAAGTAGTATAGGCATCAAATCCACTGATATGGTGTCCCAATTCTTTGAACCTAGCAAGTATTCCTCGAATAATAGATGCCGATGTACCTGATTCGGTTTGCTGGAATTCCAGTTCATCAATTGAAACAGTGTCCATATTGTACCCATGGGATTTCAGCCGCACTAGATGGTCCGTGTTGGGGGAAACCACGGCAATCATATCCAAATTGACCGCTGCCGCCAAAACCCTGCCACATTGATGGTCTGTATGGTTGCCTCCAATCTCAGTTCTCCCAGGAGCGCTAAAAAGAAAAACTTCTCGCTCATCTCCGTAAAGATTGGCAAATCGTTCTAGGGCAGCTAGGTACCTTTTCACCTGGCGCTCTACTGTATCGGGCGAATATAAAGCTGAAAATATAGAATCATAGCGTCCTTTCAGCAAATCGTCTTTCACTCGATAAAATGATGGCATTCGGCGTCCTCCTTTAATTCTAGGCACGCTGTCTTTCTAACAGGACGTACCTGATTCTTGCCAATTGAGTTTATCGCTGAGAGAATAAACTAAATATGGGGAGCAAAATTTGGCTAAATATTTCTCAGGCCTTTTTATAGAGTAATACGTCCTATCCATAAAATCAACACTTTCTTAAAAATTCACCTCTTGCCCTTCAATTTTGACGAAAAGTGTTTGCTTTTGTTCTTTTTTCCCATTATAATGCTCATATGAAATAATCTTTGACGCCTTGCAAAAAGTGAGGGCGTCTATCACTATCATGGGAGGTAAGATTATGGAAGACACCGCAGAAAAAATCGTGGAAACGGTGACACAAGATACCTCCAAGCTGTCGACCATGTGGTCTCAGTTTGTAGATAAACTGGTAGATTTTCTTCCTACCTTAGTCACTGCTCTCATCGTATTGGCAGTGGGATATGTCATTATAAAAATCTTGATGAAGTTGATTGCCAAGGGCCTTAAAAAAAGCCGGCTGGATGTGAGCCTCCACGGATTTATTCAGTCCGTCCTGCATATTGTCCTATTGATTCTGCTGCTGATTACAGTAGCCAGCACCTTAGGCATCCCCACCGCTACCTTCGTCACCGTCCTCGGAAGCGCAGGCCTCGCTATTTCCCTCGCCCTTCAGGACAGTCTCAAGAATGTCGCCGGCGGTATTCTGATTCTCTTTTCCCGTCCCTTTACCCTTGGGGACTATATTGAGGTAGAGGATCAGGCGGTCTCTGGTACCGTTTGTGAAATCGGCCTTGTTTATACCCGTTTGAACACACCGGATAACAAACGGATTTTTGTTCCCAACGGGCAAGCCTGTAATGCTACCATCGTCAACTATTCTGCCGAGGAAAAACGCCGGCTGGATCTCATCTTTTCTGTCAGTTATGACACCGATCTAGAAAAAGCCAAAGGGATTTTACGTCAGATTGTAGAAAATAATCCCTTGGCTTTGAAGGATCCTGAACCTATGATCCGCGTCTGCTCTCATTCCGCTAATTCGGTGGACATTGCCTGTCGGGTCTGGGTGGAAAGCAAACACTATTGGGATCTTAATTTTGACCTATATGAAGAGGTAAAGAAAGAATTCGATAAAAATCAAATTGAAATTCCCTTTAACCAGGTGGATATGCATATTAAACATGATTCGTTTAAAAAATCCTCGAAATAGAATAGGCCGGCTGGGATAATCAGCCGGCCTATTCTATTTCCTCAGGTATTTTTTTCTGGCCTGTTCCAGCTTTTCCGGGTCAGCTTCCCTGCTCTCGTACCAGCCTCTTTTTTTCATATCATCGAAAATATCCTGCTGGATTTGGTGTTCCTCGTGAAGTATCCCCATAATATCGCTTTTCAGCTCCATATGCTCGCATTCGTTGGCGCCGGAATTATAGATACCAGTAATGAATTTCTGGGAGGCCAGAGCATCACTCATCCTGTCTTTGTCGCTCATTCCTATCTCGTCCAGTCTTTTCATTCCGTCCTCCTAACTTTGCAGGTTCTTTGCCAGCTTCTCATAGTGGTTGAGATGGGCAGCGGCAATCTGCTCACATTTTGACTTGACCTGGGGGTCATCGGTGGCCTGGGCATAGGCTTTATATTTTTTGACAAGCACCTGTTCATATCCAAGCTGATCCTCTAGCATGGCCAATTCTTTCTCACTTAGCTTAGACAAAACGCACCTACTCCTTCCTGGCTCAAATGAACAGCCTGGCATTATTTTGTCCAACACTATCAAAATTATCGGCCTTGGAATTTTTGCATAAAAATAAAAAAAGCAGCCTGTAGGCTGCTTTTTTCTACTTCATTTTGATTCCCGTATCCACAAAGCCATCGTAAAGCTTATCCAGATAATCAAAGGACATGGCCGTTCCTTTGGCCACACAATTGACCGGATCTTCCGCCACCCGGGCCTTGATCTTGGTCTGCTCGGTAATGAGGGTATCCATGCCATAGAGCAAGGAACCGCCGCCCGTCATCACAATACCGTTACTGTAAACATCTCCGACTAGCTCTGGGGGGGTCCGCTCAATGACCTGTTGGACACTGAGGATGATCTCCGCGACGTGATCTTTGATGGCTCCGTAAATTTCCTTCCAACCGATGTCGATCATCTGTGGAAGACCGGTGAGCAGATTCCTTCCCCTAACAGCGACCGACTTGCTGTCCTCACGGGGATAGGCACAGCCCACTTCTGTTTTAATGTGCCGCGCCGTCTGCTCACCAATGAGCAGGTTGTGATAATCTTTCATATGTCTGATGATTGCATCATCCATCTTGTTGCCCGCAACCTTAATCGATTGCTTGGTGACAATTCCATTTAAGGAAAGGACAGCTATGTCGGTAGTGCCACCGCCAATGTCTACAATCATGTTGCCGTTTGGTTTTGTAATATCCAGTCCCGCTCCCAAGGCAGCCGCAACCGGCTCTTCAATTAAATAGACCTTCCGCGCTCCAGCAGTGGCGGCAGAATCCACCACGGCTTTGGACTCCACCTCTGTAATCTGTGAGGGTACACAAATGCTCACCCGAGGTTTTATAATGCTGTTTCCAAAGACCTTGTGGAGAAAAAATTTAATCATAACCTCCGTAGCCGCATAGTCGGAAATGACACCATCACTCATGGGCTTGATGACCTGTAGCCTGTCCGGCGCCTTTCCCAACATGCGGTAGGCTTCTTCTCCCACCGCCACTACTTCATCTGTTTTCCGATTGATTGCCACTACAGACGGTTCGCTGAGCACCGCGCCCTTATCCTTAAAATAGATGATGACTGTTGTAGTTCCAAGGTCGATACCGATATCCATTGATGACACGTTATGTCCCCCTATTCTCTATATGAAATCTTTAAACGTTTATATTCAATCCATTATTATATGTAGTTTTTTTTGTTTTTTCAAGTAAATTTCCTGAACGATGGTTGGGGACTCAAAGATTTTCTTTTGTCCCATTTCCATGTTCCAACACAGTAGCGGCACAGGTTATGCAGTAGACCTGCTGGGCGCCCGCCTTCTTCAGCGCCTTGGCGCACTCCCCCGCTGTGGAGCCTGTGGTCAGCACGTCATCCACCAGCAAAATTGTCTTGGCCCAGTCCGGCAAGCAAGCCGAAAAAGCACCGGACAGGTTGGTGCGCCGCTCCCCAGCAGGCAGGCCCCGCTGGCGTTTGGTTTCCCGCACCTTGGTGATGGCTTTTTCTCTGAGCGGAATGCCAAGTCTCCGGGAAAGTTCTTTTCCCAATAGGGCGCTGTGGTTATACTCCCGTTCCCGCCGTTCTGACCTGTGCATGGGTACTGGGACAATCAGGTCAAACTGCTCAGAGGGAAAGGCCTCTTTTACCCTTGTCTCCATGAAAACGGCCAGCAACGGTGTCAGCTCCCGTTGGCCGTAAAATTTTAGCTGATGGATCAGGTGCCGCGCCTTCCCTCCATAGTAAAAAGGGGCGGCCGCACCGTCAAAGGCAAATTCATCCCCCTCGCAGACACAGTTTGCCCGATCTCTCCCGCAAAAGGGGCAAATATTGCTGCCGATGGTGGGGAGATCGGCGCGGCACAAGGAGCAGATTTCTTCCTCCTGCCCGATGATCCTGCCGCAGATAGCGCATCGCTTACAGAACAGAACCGACAACAGCCGCTCGATTGCCCCGTTCATTTTCTACCCCTCCTGCTGCTCCACTTCCCACTGGATAAACTCCTTCAGGCCCGAATACCGCAGTGTTTTCTTATTGTTTTCCACCATAAATTTGACTGCGCTTCTGGGGCCCACAATAATCAGCAGCTTTTTTGCCCGCGTCACCGCCGTATAAAAAAGGTTGCGGAAATAAAGCCGCCGGGTCGGGTGCATCAAAGGAAGGATCACGGCTTCAAACTCGCTGCCTTGGCTTTTATGAACGGTAACAGCGTAAGCCAATTCCAGCTCGTTTGCCCCATCAAAAGAATAGGAACAGCTTCGATCCTCAAAGCGCAGCTGCATCATACGGCTGCCCCGGTCAATTTTGACCACCTGGCCAATGTCTCCATTATAGACGCCGCTGCCATTTTCTCCATTATCCCGGGTCCAGACCATATCATAATTATTGCGGATCTGCATCACCTTGTCTCCCTCCCGGTAGGTGATGCCGTTAAAAACGAATTCCGTCTTATCAGGGGAGGGGGGATTGAGGGTCTCCTGGAGACGACGGTTGAGTTCCATGGTACCCAGTTCCCCCTTGCGGGAGGGTACCAGCACCTGGATATCCCATAGAGGGGAAAATCCATAGGTACCTGGCAGCCGCCGTGCGCACAGATCCGCCACCATCTGGGCCGTCTTTGTATAACTGTGGCTTTCCATAAAGAAAAAGTCGTTGTCCCGCTGAGAAAGCTCCGGCTCTTCTCCCCTCACAATGGCATGTGCGTTGGTGACAATCAGGCTCTGAGCGGCCTGGCGGAAAATTTCGTCCAGCCGCACATAGGGGACGCAGTCGCTGTCAATGAGGGATTTGAGGACGTTTCCTGCTCCCACAGACGGAAGCTGGTCACTATCCCCCACCAGAATCAGCTTTGCCGAAAGTTTCATAGCGCGGAGGAGGGCTTCAAAGAGCAGGGTATCCACCATGGACATTTCATCCACAATAATCACATCTGCTTTCAGCGGATTTTTCTCTCCCCGCTTAAATTTCACCATGCTCCGGGATCCAGGGTCGGTAAAGTCCACCTCCAACAGGCGGTGGATGGTTTTTGCTTCCCGGCCGGTCAATTCCGTCAGACGTTTAGCGGCCCGTCCGGTGGGTGCGCAGAGGGCCACTGTGTCCCCCTGTTCCTCAAATAGATCAATGATGGCGTTAAGGGTGGTGGTTTTGCCGGTACCCGGCCCGCCTGTCAGGATAAAGACGCCGCTGACCATGGCCTGGGTAATGGCCTTTTTCTGCTGGACAGCATAGGAAATCCCCTTGCGTTGCTCCAGTTTGTGAATATCCCCCTCTCGCTTGCGTTCCGGCGCTGTCAGCAACCGCATATTCATGACCAGCCGGCCGGCAATGTATCGCTCCGCGCCATAGAGCTCCGGCAGATAAAGAAACACCCGGTCTCCCAGCATTTCCTCCACCAGCTCGTTTTCCTCCAAAGACAGGACCATAGCGCTTTCCACCTCATCGCTGCCAACATCCAACAGCTGGGCAGCAGCCGCGATGAGCTTGTCCTTAGGCAGACAGGTATGTCCATTTTGCAGGTTATGGGAAAGGACATAGACAATTCCCGCCCGGATGCGCAGGGTATCGTCGGAATCAAAGTCTAAGGTCCGGGCGATTTCATCGGCCTCAGAAAAATCCAGGCCAATGTCATAAGCGCATAGGACATAAGGGTTTGCCTTGATGACATCCACGCCGGCTGCTCCCCATTTCCGCCAGATTTTCACCGCCACCATAGGAACGATGCCAAACCGGCTGAGGAACATCATGACACTGCGCACTCCAAATACCCGTTTGAGTTCCTGTCCGATGGATTCTATCTTTTTGGGAGTTAGGCCCTTGATCTCGGTCAGCCGCTCCGGATGCTCCGACATAATATCCAGCGTCTCATCCCCGAAGGCGTCCACCATCCGTTTGGCAATGACAGGGCCTATCCCCTTGACCGCCCCGGAGCTTAAATATTTATAGATGGCATTGGCGGTGGCGGGAAGGCTCCTTTCACAGAGAGACGCCTTAAACTGTAGGCCATAGGTGGGGTGGGAGACATATTCTCCTACCAGACGCAGCTGTTCCCCTTCGCTGACCTCTACCATCTGACCGACTACTGTGACAAGCTCTTCCCCGGTATTGAGTTCCAGCACAGTGAAGCCGGTCTCATCACTTGCAAATACAATATCTTCCACCGAGCCTTCCAGCGTTGTCAGTTCCCTCTCCTGCATTTTCTGCCTCCGTTGCCATTTTCTCCGCCAATGGAAACGGCCCTGGAAGCGCGGCCTCCAGGACCTTGTAATTTCTATGTTTATTATATCTCATTCCCCTGCTCTTTGCAAATCAAACTCGACTCCATCAAAGCTTTGAGCTGCCCGCTGTTACAAACATGGATTTGCTGGTATTGTTCTCCCATGCGCCGGCAGATTTCCATGGCGTAGCCATCCATCCCCACATCCACCAGATATACCGGCTCTCCGGCCGCGAAATCGCTTTCGTTCATCCTCTGGACCAAACTGCGGATTTTGTATTCCAGGGCAGGTTCCTCTCCACCCACCGGTACACAGATCAGAAAGTGGCCCTGGTTTTTTCCCCGCATCACCCAGCGCTTGATCATCTCTATGACCTCAATTATCCCTATCAGGGTTAAAAACCCGATAGCGATCAGCCAGACTGTATTCATTTTCATCACCTCACCCCATGGTATGTGTGGGACAAAAAGATGGTGAAAAGCATCAAAAAGGAAGGGGAAATATCAGTTTCCCCTTCCTTTTTTGAAAAGTCTGTTATGCAAAATAAGCCTTTAAATCGTCTACTTTATCCGTCTCCTCAAATTTGACTTGCAGATCCTCTCTGCCCATATGCCCATATGCGGCAAGCTTCTTATAAATCGGCTTCCTCAGATCCAGGTCACGGATGATGGCTGCCGGCCGCAGGTCAAAGACCTTTTCAACGGCTTTCGCCAGCTCCTCATCAGGATAGGATCCCGTGCCATAGGTATCCACCATGACCGAGACGGGTTTTGCCACACCGATGGCATAAGCAAGCTCAATTTCACACTTTTTGGCTAGTCCCGCCGCCACGATATTCTTGGCTACATAGCGCGCGGCATAAGCGCCGCTTCTGTCCACCTTGGTCGGATCTTTTCCGGAAAAAGCGCCGCCGCCGTGCCGGGCATATCCGCCATAGGTATCTACAATAATCTTACGGCCGGTAAGGCCCGAGTCACCCTGAGGACCTCCCACTACAAAGCGGCCGGTAGGATTGACCAAAATCTTTGTATTTTCATCCAAGAGACGTACCGGCACCACCGGACGTATTACCTGTTCGATCATATCCTGTCGGATGGTTTCCAGAGAAATATTGGGGCTGTGCTGGGTAGAAATGACAATGGTATCCACCCGTTTGGGAATGCCATCTTCATATTCTACTGTCACCTGGGTCTTGCCATCCGGCCGTAGATAAGAAACTCTGTTTTCCTTCCGGATCCTGGTCAACTGATATGCCAGCTTATGGGCCAGAGAAATAGGCAGAGGCATCAGCTCCGGAGTTTCATCGCAGGCAAAGCCAAACATCATGCCTTGGTCTCCCGCGCCGGTTTCATCAGCATCAGAAGCACTGCCGGACTTTGCTTCCAGGGCTTTGTCCACCCCCAGAGCAATATCAGAAGACTGTTCGTCAATGCAGGTCAACACCGCGCAGGTGTCGGCGTCAAAGCCATATTTTGCCCGGTCATATCCGATTTCCCCGATCACCTGCCGTACAATTTTAGGGATATCCACATAGCAGGAGGTGGAAATCTCCCCCATAACCATGACCATGCCGGTGGTCACAGCTGTCTCGCAGGCCACTCGGCCGTCTGGATCCTGGGCGAGGATGGAATCGAGGACCGCATCAGAAATTTGGTCACAGATTTTATCAGGGTGCCCTTCGGTGACAGATTCAGATGTAAAGAGGTATTTTGCCATGTTTACCTTCCTTTCTGGATGCAGCCTTATCTTTCATTTGCGCCTGTACTAAACAGGCACTCCTTTTGGGTCTTGACAGTAAGAAGCGCCCGGTCAAATGACCGGGCGCGCTGTGGACATGTTTTCCTCATCTCCGGTCAAAGCCGCAGGAATTGGCACCTTACGCATTTCATTGCAGGTTGCCGGGCATCATCGGGCCTGTTCCCTCCGCCACTCTTGATAAGGCTATGTTGTTTTTTTATATTGGCTCTATTTTAGCCCTTTTTCACCTGGGTGTCAATAGATGCGACCTTTTTCGTAGAGATTTCTGGTTTTTCCTCCTTAATAAAACGGCTGACCGCTTTGTAGAGGAGCAGGGTAGCCACCGCGTTGATCGACGCTTTCATCAGGTTAAAGGGAATGATGATAGGAAGGAGCATTCCCGCTACCGTCTCTACCGGGGTTCCCATGAAAATGGGTGTGAAGATTAGGTTCATCAAAGCCATCATCACCGTCATGGTAATAACTCCAAGTCCCAAGGCCAAAATAGCAGATTTCCTTGTCTTTTTCCTTTGATAAATCAGTCCCGCCACCAGGGCAAAGCTGCCTGTAGCCAAAATATGCATGACAATACCAATGATACCGCTGCTAGCGCTGAGGGTGAAGCCTTGGATAATAGAAACGACCACCGTAATAATGATGCCCGCCGTCGGACCATAAGCAAAGGTGCCGATCAGGATAGGGATATCTGCTGGATCATATTCCAGGAAGGGCGCAGGCGGGAAGGGAATGTGGATAAGGACCAGCAGGACAGAAACTGCCGCCAGCATGGCCATGACAGCCATCTTTTTGGTACTGACTTTCATAAAAACTACCTCCAAAAATGAATTTGAGAGGTCTGTTTGGGGGAAATCTTGACAAGAGCAATAAAAAAACGCCTAGGATGCATGGTATTCCATGCGCCATAGGCGAACTATCAGCTCACTGCCGTCGTTTCTTTCATCCGGACTATACCGTCGGTTTTGGAATTGCACCAAATCGGCTCCTATCTGGAGTTCGCGGACTTCCAGCACCAAGCTGGTCACCGCCGGTGAGGAATTTCACCTCGCCCTGAAACAGACTGTTAAATTTGTCTTTATTATAGAACCAGTTGTTCTTTCTGTCAAGAGTTTGACAAGGAAAATGAAAACAGAGCCCTGCTTTTCTCCATACAGACAAAAAGGGGAGCGCCGCAGCGCCCCCGCTCTTTCGTCTCTTATTTTTCAATAATTTCTTTCGTGTCCCGAGCAATCAGCAGCTCCTCGTTGGTGGGGATGATCCAGACCTCGGTTTTGCCGGTAGAAATCAGTTTCTCCTCGCCGCGGGTCTTCGCGTTGAGCTCTTTGTCCAGCTCGATGCCCAGAAACTCCAGGCCCTCGCAGACTTCCTCTCTCAGCTCGCCGGAATTTTCTCCAATGCCGCCGGTGAAGATAACCGCATCCAGGCCGCCCATCGCCGCCGCGTAAGCACCGATGAACTTCTTAATCTGATAACGGACAATGTCACAGGCTAGTTTTGCCCGATGGTTACCCTCATGGGAAGCATTGACCAGGTCTCTGGCGTCGGAAGAAAGTCCTGAAATACCCAGGAAGCCGGATTTCTTATTGAGCAAATCGCTCATTTCCGAAGGACTGATGTTCTCTTTTTCTGCAATGAAGGTCAGAACAGAAGGATCTACACCGCCGGAGCGGGTGCCCATGATGATGCCATCCAGAGGGGTAAAGCCCATGGAGGTATCCATACATTTTCCATCCTTGATGGCGGTGATGGAAGAGCCATTGCCAAGATGACAGGTGACAATTTTGGTGCCTTCTACCTTGCCTTTGATCTGGCCATAGCGCATGCTCACATAACGATGGCTGGTGCCATGGAAACCATAACGGCGGATGTGATATTTCTCATAGTATTCATAGGGAATGCCGAAGATATATGCCTTTTCTGGCATGGTCTGATGGAAAGAGGTATCAAATACTGCCACCATGGGAGTGTCTTTCCCGAATACATCCTGACATGCCTTCATAGCAACAGCTTGAGGCGGATTGTGAAGAGGACCCAGGTCTTTAAAGGCCGCAATATCTTCAATTACCTTGTCAGTAATCTTGGTGGATACCTTGTAGACCTCGCTGCCGTGGAGAACACGATGGCCAATGGCGGAAATTTCCTTCATGTCGTTGATGACCTTGCCCTCACCGGTGGTCAACATTTCAATGACTGCCAGGAATGCCTCTTTATGGGAGGGAAATGCCCGCTCAATCTTGATTTTTTTGCCATCAGCGGTGGTATGGGTAATCAGTCCATCCACACCGATTCTCTCACAGTTGCCCTTTGCCAGTACATGCTCGCCGTCCATATCAATCAGCTGATATTTCAGCGATGAGCTGCCCGCATTGATAACCAGAATCTTCATAACGTAATCCTAACCTCCATATTTTGCGCCGGCAAATTCCGGCTTTCTTCCAACATTCGCTCCGGACTCGCCGGAACACCTTGCCAAATGAAGAAACGGCGGTAAAATCACCGCCATTCTTGACACAGGCTCATATATTTATATATTATTACATTAAGTTCAAAAATACAAGAATAAATATGCAGTTTCCCCCGTTTTTTTCGGGATTTATCCGTTTCTTTTACATTTTTCATCCCTACAGGGACACAAGGAGGCCTCTCAGATGAAAGTTGCCGCTGTCATCGCGGAATTTCACCCTTTCCACAATGGCCATGCCTACCTCTGCCATACCTTGCGGGAGTCGGGATACACCCATGTTGTCGCCATCATGAGCGGCAACTTTGTCCAGCGGGGAGAGTGTGCCGTACTAGAAAAGATGGTCCGTACCCAGGCAGCCCTGCTCTGTGGCGTGGACCTTGTTTTGGAGCTGCCCCTCCCTTATGCCCTTGCCACCGCTGAAATCTTTGCCTGCGGTGGAGTAGCTTCCCTCTCTGCTTTAGGCTGTGTGGATACCCTGGCCTTTGGCAGTGAGTGTGGAAATGCAGCTTCCCTCTCTGCCTGCGCCCAACTCCTCCTATCTCCTGAATTTGGAAAAGCCCTGTCCAAACACCTGGCGCTGGGGATGTCCTTTGCCTCTGCCAGGCAGAAAGCAGTAGCGGATTTAGCTGGATTGGAAACCGCCTCTCTTCTCTCGCAGCCCAATAACATCCTGGGGATAGAATACTGCAAGCAGTTGCTCTCTCAAAACAGTAAAATGCGTCCTGTTTCCCCGCTGCGAGCCGGGACCGAACATGACAGTAAGCATCCTTCCGGCTCTTTTGCCAGCGCCTCCTATCTGCGCGGCTTCCTTTCCCAAGGGGAAGTTGACGCTCTGGCCGGCTTTGTTCCAGAAGAAGCCTTCTCTCTCTACCAGCAGGCACTGAAAGACAGTCTCATGCCCATCTCCCAAGAGGCCGCAGAGCTTCTCACCCTAGGCCAGCTGCGCCGGATGTCGACAGAGGAGCTGGCCCGGCTTCCCGACATTTCGGAAGGGTTAGAATATCGGATTGAGCAGGCCGTCCGCGCCGCGACTACTCTGGACGGTCTTTACAGCCTCGTAAAAACCAAACGCTATTCCCATGCCCGTATCCGGCGGATCGTATTATCTGCATTGGCGGGACTGACAAGGGAAGATGGCAAAATCCCGCCACCTTATCTCCGGGTGTTGGGGATGAATGGGAAGGGTAAGGAAATTCTGGCTGCTGCCCGGAAAACCTGTGCCCTGCCTCTCTCCACCTCCCTGGCCAAACTAAGAGAAAGCTCCCCCCAGGCGGCCCGATTCGCCAGACTGGAAGCCACAGCGGATGATTTGTACAATCTCTGTTTGCCGCTCCGGCGGCGGTGCGGCACAGACTATACCGAAAACGCAGTGATTTTGTAGGGGGTATTAGATTTATCCCCATGATCAAAAGAATCTAGCACTTCAAAGATTAAGCTGAAAGATTCGACTCTTTTCATTTTGTCCACCAGGCACAGGCCTAGAGCCACTTCGCGCTCCGGGCCTTTTGCTTTGTCCTAGATTTTCGCCCGCATCCAAAACAGATCGAAACTGACCACCTCTGCCATGTTATCATACAGATCATCCAAAAGCGGCGGGGAAAATTCCCCCCCCCGCCGCATTTCAAATATCCGCGTCCATGCTTTCAAAACCTTTTCCTCGAACCTCCGTAGTCTCGCTCACAATGACAAAAGCTGCCTCATCCACCGAACGTACCAATCGTTTCATCTCGGTGAGCTGGTGGCTTTTGACACAAGTAAGCAGGACCCCTCGGGGTGTTCCTGAGTACATTCCCTTTCCCGTCAGGTTAGTAACACCTCGGGGGCTGTTGGCAAGCAGGCAACGAGACACCTCCTCCGGATGCTCTGTGATGATGTAGCACAGTTTTGCCCGGTTAAGTCCGGTGAGAACCATGTCGCTCACCTTGGTGCTGATAAAAATTAGGATCAACGCGTAAAGGACATTTTCCGGATTTTTCATCACAATGGCACCGGTAAGGACGATCATACCGTCTAAAATAGCAATCCAGGCCGGAATGCCGATCTGAGGCAATCCATGGTGGATAACCCGGCCCAGCAGTTCCGTTCCGCCGCTGGACATGGAAAATCGGACGAAAAGTCCGATGGCAATTCCCTGGGCCAGACCGCCGTACATGGCCGCCAACAAAGGATTATAGGTGATCGAGGGTAAAAAGGCCAGCAGATCGGTAAAAATACCCAGCATGGTATTGGTGATAAAACAGCGGATGATAAAGGGGAGGCCCTGGGTTTTTAGTCCCAACAGCAAAATGGGAATATTAAGGAGAATAGAGACAATACCCACATTCCACTGAAAAAGAATATTGCCCAGGGTGGCAATTCCTGTAACGCCTCCCCCTACAATGTGGTTGGGTACCAAAAATAGATCTAGGCATAGGGCGTAGAAAAAACATCCTGCCAGCATAGCCAGGTAGCGCAGAATCTCTTGTTTCCATTTTTCTTTGATTTTCATAGTCATTCACCTTCAGCAGAAAACAGTCTTTCAAATCTCCACAAATACCCTTATGTGTCCGCCAATAACAGACAATCTTATCTTTAATTAGAATACGCCTAACGTCGTTATTTTACAACAAAAAAGTGAAAAAACACAAAAAAGCCGGTGGATAAATCCACCGGCTTTTTTGTGTTTGTCATTTATTTTGTGCCGAAAATGCGGTCACCCGCATCTCCCAGGCCTGGAACAATGTATTTGTTTTCGTTGAGATGGTCATCCAGGGCCCCGCAGTAAATCTGTACGTCAGGATGTGCCTCAGTAAGGGCGGCAAGTCCTTCTGGCGCCGCAATAATGCACATAAATTTGATATTCTTGGCGCCGCGGCGCTTAATCATCTGGATCGCATCCACAGCAGAACCTCCGGTGGCCAGCATGGGATCAATAACAATGACCTCCCGTTCCCCGATATCCGCCGGCAACTTGCAATAGTATTCCACCGGTTTATGGGTCTCCGGATCACGATAGAGGCCGATATGGCCTACCTTGGCCGCCGGCACCAGCTCCAACGCGCCGTCTACCATGCCGATGCCTGCCCGCAGGATAGGGACAAAGGCAAGCTTTCTCCCCGCCAGCACCTTGGTCTTGGCAATGGCAATGGGGGTCTCTATCTCTACTTCTTTTGTAGGCAGATCCCGTGTTGCCTCGTAGCACATCAACATGGTGATCTCGGCAATCATCTCCCGAAACTCCTTGGATCCGGTGTTTTTATCCCTGAGCAGTGAAATTTTGTGCTGAATTAATGGATGGTCCATGATGAGTGGTTTTACGCTCATTTTTATCCTCCTCTACCCTATTCCTGGCATGATTTGTTTTGTCCCGCCGCCTGTTTCTTCTTTAGCTCCCGCTCCGCCTGGGGCAGGCGCAGATAGGTGACAGAAAGCTCCTGGGGCGTAACCTTACGCCCTTCCTGGGCAAGTTCCAAGGCACGCATCCCTACGCCGGCAGCCCTCTGGAACCTCATCTGGGGGCTGGCAAGGCAGACACCAGGAAGATCCTTACATTCATTATAGCACAGCTGGGCCCCGTCTCCAACCAAAATCACCTTTTTTTTCACCGCAGCCAGCCTGCCTTTCAGCTCTTCCAAAGAGATGGCCTCATCCGGCGTCAAACGTTTGATCTGCTGGTTTTCCACCGCAAAGAGGGCCGTGTACACCTGCTTGCACCGGGCGTCCATCACTCCGCAGACAACGCCGTCCCACAGCGGAACATGGTAGGCCATAGCCTCTAAGGTAGACACCGGGATGCAGGGCTTTTCCTTTGCTCTTGCCAAGCCCTTGACGGCAGCCACACCGATGCGAAGCCCTGTAAAGGAACCAGGCCCTACTGCAGCGGCGAAAGCGTCAATATCATCCAGGGAGATGGCGGTACACCGGAGCAAAGACTCCACCATAGGCATCAAGGTTTGGGAGTGGGTCAACCGGGTGTTGGTAAAAAACTCCCCCAGGACCTTTTCCTCTTCCACAATGGCGGCGCTGGCGCTGCCGGCCGATGATTCAATGGCTAGTATCTTCAAAAGCGGTCGTCTCCTTCGATGGTAATTTCCCGGTCGTTCTCCCCTATTGTCCGGATGGATACAGTGATGGTGCCTTCCGGTAAGGCGCCATAGATATTTTCACTCCACTCGATAGCCAGAATCCCTTCCCCATCTAAATAATCAAAGAATCCTGTAGAGTACAGGTCATCATATGTCTCCACCCGGTACATGTCAAAGTGGTAGAGGGTGTGTTCCCCTCGGTACTCGTTGACAAGGGCAAATGTGGGGCTGGATACTTCTTCCCTGATGCCTAAACCTTGTGCAAGGCCCCGGGTAAACGCGGTCTTACCCGCGCCCAGTCCCCCCTCATAGGCAACGACGTCCCCGGGACGGAGCTTTTTGGCGAATTGCTCGGCAATCCGCTCCGTCTCTTCAGAGCTGTGGGAAATCAACTGTTTCATAGCAAAATGCCTTTCTCTTAGAAAAGTCCAGAAATGTTCCCCTCTGGGGAAATATCAATTTTACAGGCCGCCGGTGCTTTGGGAAGGCCTGGCATGGTCATAATATCCCCAGTCAGCACTACGATAAATCCCGCTCCTGCGGACACCCTTGCTTCCCTGACGGTGATAGAAAATCCCGTAGGACGGCCTAGTTTTGCCGGATCATCGGACAGGGAGTACTGGGTCTTGGCTACGCAGATCGGAAGGCCGGCAAAACCCAAGCTCTCAATTTCTTTGATGTTTTTTCCCGCCTGGGCCGTATAATTCACGCCATCTGCGCCGTAGATATTCTTAGCAATGGACTCAATTTTTTCCTTAATGGGCAGATTCGTATCGTAAAGGAAGTGGAAATGATTCTCCTTCTCGCAGGCGGCTACCACCTTTTCCGCCAGGGCAATGCCGCCTTCACCGCCTTTGGCAAAGACTTCGGAAAGGGCAAATTCCACCCCATTTTTCTCACAGAAATCAGAAAGTATGGCAATCTCCTCGTCAGAATCGGTGAGGAACCGATTGATGGCAACCACAACCGGCACTCCATAGCTCTTCATGTTGGCCACATGGGCTTCCAGATTGACCATACCCTTACGAAGAGCTTCTGGATTCGGGATGGAGGTCTCTGCCTTGGGAACGCCAGCGTTATATTTTAGCGCCCGCATGGTGGCGACAATGACAATACAGGCAGGTGTCAGACCGCCGTAACGGCACTTGATATCCAAAAACTTCTCCGCGCCCAGGTCGGAGCCGAAGCCCGCCTCGGTAATGCAGTAATCCGCCAGCTTCAGGGCCAGTTTGGTCGCTCTGATAGAGTTGCAGCCATGAGCAATGTTGGCAAAGGGGCCGCCATGCATGAGAGCCGGTGTATTCTCCAGCGTCTGTACCAGGTTGGGTTTCAGCGCATCCTTTAACAGCGCCGCCATGGAACCGGCAACCTGCAGCTGTCTGGCGTATACCGGAGTACCATCATAACTATAGGCCACGAGGATGTTGCCCAGCCTCTCCTTGAGATCGGCAAGGTCGGTGGCAAGGCATAAAATGGCCATGATCTCGCTGGCCACCGTGATCTGGAAGTGATCTTCACGGGGAATGCCGTTGACCTTCCCCCCCAGTCCCACAATGCAATTGCGTAGCGCCCGGTCATTCATATCCATACAGCGTTTAAATAAGATCCGGCGGGGATCAATGCCCAGCTCGTTGCCCTGCTGCATATGATTGTCAATGATGGCGCACAGGAGATTGTTGGCCGCTGTAATGGCGTGCATGTCCCCGGTAAAATGGAGGTTGATGTCCTCCATGGGCACCACCTGAGCATAACCGCCGCCGGCAGCTCCTCCCTTGATGCCGAACACCGGCCCCAGGGAGGGTTCCCGCAGGGCAATCACCGCTTTTTTCCCGATTTTCTCCATGGCCTGTCCCAATCCTACTGTGGTGGTCGTTTTCCCCTCTCCCGCAGGGGTTGGGTTGATGGCGGTCACCAAAACCAGCTTTCCATCAGGCCGTTTTGAAAAACGTGAAAGGGCATCGTCGGAAATTTTAGCTTTATACCTTCCGTAAGGCTCCAATTCTTCCTCATGAAGACCTAGCTTTTCCGCGATTTTGTCAATGGTCTGCATCTTGCACGCCTGTGCAATCTCGATATCAGATAGCATACTCCCCACCTCTTTCTGCTTGCTTTTTAACTTTCTTGCCCGGCATCATTTTCTTTTTATTCTTCCCACAGAAGATAGCCGGACAATTGCCACAATATAATTGGTTATTATTATACCATAAGAACTCTTTCCCGAAAAGATTCATTCCCATGATTGTTTCTCAGATTTATTGCACTCGCCTTTGATGGGCGCTATAATAAGACTTACTTTAACGATTCCAGTGTTTATTTATAAAATATGTGGAGAAGATTGTAAATTCATATCTTATCCATAAATTTTTCCTCTAGATCGGTTACAATGTTTCTAGGCAGGTGAAGCCAATGAAAAAAATCCTCGCCGCAATCGGCGATTATATAAAAAGCACGGACAAGCTCCTGCTTCTTTTTTGTATGATGGCCTCCTGTATGGGGCTTTTATTGCTAGCTTCTTACAATAATGCGTTCTATGGTACATTACGGGGGATGCTGGTCCAAACCCTGGCCACAGGGGCTGGTCTCATTGCCGCTGTCATTATATCAAAAATCGACTATCACTTTATGGCCAAAATGTGGAAGGTCCACGCTCCTATTGCTTTGGCCCTGGTTTTTCTTGTCTTCTTCATCGGTACCGGACGGGAAGGCGCCGATGACATTGCCTGGATCCAGCTGCCGTTCGGCATGAGCTTCCAACCCTCAGAGCTGCTAAAGCTTTCTTTTATTTTGACCTTTTCCTATCATCTTTCCCTTGTACGGCCTCAGATCAATAGCCTGCGCAATGTTATCCTTTTGTGTATCCATGGGGCAATTCCCGCTTTTCTCATCCATTTGCAGGGTGACGACGGAACCGCTCTCATCTTTATATTTATCTTTATTTCTATGATGTTTGCCGCCGGCCTTTCCTGGAAATATATTGCGGCAGCCTTTGGCGCTGTTTTGGTCGCTGCCCCTGTTGCTTGGTTTTTTGTCTTAAACAATGATCAGAAGCTGCGCATTCTCTATCTGTTTAATCCAGATAATCCCGATTATATTAAAAATATTGGTTGGCAGCAGTATGTAGGGCGCATTTCCATCGGCTCAGGCCAGCTCACCGGCAAGGGGCTTTTTGCAGATGAGTACCGCCAGATTCCCGAAATGCACAACGACTTTATCTTCGCCTTTTTGGGTGAAGCCCTGGGCTTTCTTGGATGTATCGCGGCTATCCTCATCCTCACCGGTGTCTGTGTCCGGCTATTGCGTATTTCCCGCTATTCCAAGGACGATTTAGGCTCCTTTATTTGTGTGGGGGTCTTCGCCATGATCGCTTTCCAATGTATCCTGAATATCGGCATGTGCCTTAACATCCTTCCGGTCATCGGCGTCACTTTGCCCTTTTTCAGTAATGGCGGCACCTCGGTGCTCATCACCTATATGGCCATTGGTATGGCCCTCAGTGTAAGGGTTCATAATAAGCCCATGCTCTTTGATTGACACTATCTGCTCCCCCATGATGGGGGAGTTTCTCATTTGCTGGAAAGGAGAAAGTTATGAAGATCGACAGCCAGCCCTTTTCCCGGCGTCTTTTAACAGCGCTGCTCATCATCATAGCGGCAGCCATTCTCCTGTTGATCCTGCCCTCCTTCTACCGGTGCCCTTTCTATGCTGTCACTGGCATTCCTTGTCCTGGATGCGGTGTTACCCGCGGAGCATATCATCTTCTCCATCTGGATTTTGCCCGCGCTTGGAAGGCCAATCCTTGTGTTTATTTAGTGGCCATTTATGCTACCGGATTCTTTTTTTGCCTTTTGTGGGGGCGCACCTATCTCTTTCGTAAAAAGCAGATCTGGATTTTCTTCGCTACGGTTTTTATCCTCATTTATGCGCTGCGGATGGCCCTTTATTTCCCCGATATTCCGCCCATGTCCTTTGATTCCTCTGCACTAATCCCTCGTATTTTTGCCGCCTTTTCCGGCTGATTCTCCCGGAATCTGTTGAAATCGCGGAAAAAGCATACTATAATGAAACAAGACCGAGCTTCGAAGAATGAGAGGAGAGAAAACATGTACAACAATATGATGGATACCATCGGGTTTGTCTCTGCTTCCGATCCGGAAGTAGGAAAAGCGATGTCTAACGAGCTGATGCGTCAGCGCCGCAACCTGGAGCTGATCGCTTCAGAAAATATTGTTTCCCCGGCTGTCATGGCCGCTATGGGCAGCGTGCTCACCAACAAATACGCAGAGGGTTATCCTGGTAAACGGTATTATGGCGGCTGTGTCTATGTAGACGATGTGGAGCGCATTGCCATTGATCGGGCCTGCAAACTTTTTGGCGCAAAATTTGCCAATGTGCAGCCCCATTCTGGCGCCCAGGCCAATGAGGCTGTCTATTTCGCCCTGTTAAACCCCGGTGACACTGTACTAGGCATGAGCCTAGCTGATGGTGGCCATCTGACCCATGGTTCTCCTGTTAATATCTCCGGTAAATATTATAAATTTGTTTCCTATGGTGTTTCTCCGGAAACCCAGATGATTGATTATGAAGAAGTCCGCCGCCTGGCTTTGGAGCATCGGCCCAAATTGATCGTGGCAGGTGCCAGCGCTTATCCTCGCTTTATTGACTTTGAGCGCTTCAGCCAGATCGCTAAGGAATGCGGCGCTTATTTGATGGTGGATATGGCCCATATCGCTGGCCTGGTGGCCGCCGGACTCCATCAGTCCCCTGTGCCCTATGCTGACGTGACCACCACGACCACCCATAAAACCCTGCGCGGCCCCCGCGGCGGCCTCATCCTCACCAATGATGAAGAGCTTGCCAAGAAGATCAATAAGGCCATCTTTCCCGGACTCCAGGGCGGTCCCCTCATGCACATCATCGCCTCTAAAGCTGTGTGCTTCGGCGAAGCCTTAAAGCCAGAATTCAAAGCCTATCAGCAACAGGTCGTGCGCAATGCCCGTGCTCTGGCAGATGGACTGATTGAGCATGGCTTCCATCTGGTTTCTGGTTCTACCGACAACCATTTGATGCTGGTGGACCTGCAAAACATGAATATCACCGGCAAAGAGTTAGAGCATCGTCTGGACGAAGTGTATATCACCGTCAACAAGAATGCGGTGCCCAACGATCCCCAGAGTCCCTTTGTTACCAGCGGCGTCCGTATCGGCACTCCTGCCGTTACCAGCCGCGGTCTCAAGGAGGAAGACATGAAGGTCATCGCCGACATGATCTATCTGGCTGCTACCGACTTTGAGAATCAGGCTGATAACATCCGCAAGACGGTGGAAGGCCTGTGCGCTAAATATCCTCTTTATGAATAAAAGCATCCCATTCATGCAAAATGGGCTGTGATGAGTATCCCTTGATTGAGATGATCTTGCCCCGGTGGGCGTTTGGAGGTAATCTATGAAGTTTCCCGTTCGCATTGTTTCTCTGTGTCTTGGCCTTTGCCTGCTTTTTTCAGGCTGCGGCCAACAGGAAGAGTCTTCTTCCGATGTCACCACGCCGGTGACCACTACTTCCAAACCGATCACGACCACGACTACACCAGTAACCACTACGACTACGACCACCGTGACCACGACCACAACCACAACAGCGCCGCCTCAGACAACCACCACCGCCCCTCCGTCTACTGCAGCGGCTGCTTCCAGTGATTCGGACATTGTTTCCCAGTTGTTCACTCTGGTCAACAATGAGCGGGCCAGCTTGGGGCTTCCCGCTTATAACTACAGCGCGGCCCTCTGTCAAAGTGCTTACACCCGCTGTGTGGAACTGTCCACCCTCTTTTCACATACCAGGCCCAATGGCACCACCGGTGAAACCGCTGCTTTGGCCGCAGGCTACAATTTCCTCTATTTCGCGGAGAATATCGCTGAAACCGACACCATGACCGCCCAGCAGCTGTTTAATATGTGGAAATCCAGCGCCGGGCACTATTCCTCCATGACAGCTAACTATATGAGCGATATGGGTGCTGCCGTCTACATCAAAAATGGCATCATGTATGGCGTCCTTCACTTTGGCCAGCCTGGTGGTTCAGGCGACATGGAGTACCATGTGGAATACGAGGGCGATATCATTGATTACTATGGATAATCGGGCGCTTTATGCTCCCTGATAAAGAAAAGGAGGTCTTTCTATGGCATTTTTAAAAGGCTGCATCAAATCTGAAGTGATGCATATGGATACCGACCTTGCCATCATCCTTCCCCATGACCGCATCCGTAAACGTCCCGGAAAACCCATTCGGGTGCTCTACCTGCTCCACGGTCTTTCCGGCAACTTTTTGGAGTGGTCCCGCTACACAGCGTTGGAACGCTATACCCGGGAGTATGAGCTTTGTGTTGTCATGCCTTCGGTTCAGCGCAGCTTCTATACCGATATGAAGTACGGTCTGCCCTATTATACCTTTATTTCTGAGGAATTGCCCCGTCTGATGAAGGCCATGTTCGGCATCTCTGCCGATCCCAAAGATACCTTTATTGCAGGCTGCTCCATGGGCGGCTATGGCGCGCTGAAGATGCTCATGCGCAACCCGGAAAATTATGGCGGCGCGGCAGCATTTTCTTCTGCCGTGGATCTGAAGCATTCCATGCTCAACGAGGAAAGCCGGAAGCTCTTCCCCTATCCCGATATCACCGGTGTATTCGGCGAAAAGGTGGAGGTCGGCCCCGAAGACGATCTGTATGCCATTGCAGAAAACTATGCCAAACTGCCCCAGGCCAAGGAGATCCCCATCTACGCCAGCTGCGGTACGGAGGACTTCCTCTATCCCTACAATGTAGAGTTTAGAAAGAAGATGGAGGAGCTCGGCATCAACTACCACTATGAGGAGTGGCCCGGCGTGCACGGCTGGGATTTCTGGGATCAGTCCATTGACAAAGCCCTCAAATACCTGCTTCCCAACGGCTAATTTGAGAAAAAACTTCCAGAAACGGGGATCCGCAGGATTCCCGTTTCTTTCTATCATCCCCAGGGAGAGGAGAGAAAACTATGAGCGCACCTCTGGCGGACCGGATGCGTCCCAAAAACTTGGATGAGGTGGTGGGCCAACAGCATCTGGTTGCAAAAGGCGCGGTGCTCCGGCGCATCGTGGAGTCGGGGGAGATCCCCAACATGATCTTTTATGGGCCTTCCGGTGTGGGTAAAACCACAGTGGCCCGTATCATCGCCCAAAGCGCGGGAAAAAAGCTCTATAAGCTCAACGGCACCACCGCTTCCACCGCCGACATCAAGGATATTGTGGCCCAAACCGGCACATTGGAGGGGTTAAACGGTATTCTGCTCTATCTGGATGAGATCCAGTATCTAAATAAAAAGCAGCAGCAGACCCTGTTGGAATTTATTGAAAATGGTTCCATCACCTTGATCTCCTCTACTACCGAAAATCCTTATTTCTATGTTTATAACGCTATCCTATCCCGTTCTACCGTCTTTGAATTTAAGCCCGTGACCCCCCAGGATGTAGAGGATGCCATCCGCAGAGCTTTTTCTTTTCTGGAGCAAGAACGTTCTATGAGCCTTGACATCGAGGCTGGGGTGGTGGAGCACATCAGCCTATCCTGCGGTGGAGATGTGCGAAAATCCATCAACGCCGTGGAGCTGTGCGTTCTCTCCGCTCGGGAGGAGGACGGAATACGAAAGGTCACTTTAGAGGACGCCAAAGCCATCTCCCAGCGCAGTTCTATGCGCTACGACCGGGATGCTGATGAACACTATGACATCCTTTCTGCTTTTCAAAAGTCGATCCGCGGCTCCGACCCGGACGCTGCCGTCCACTACTTAGCCCGGCTGCTCAATGCAGGGGACCTGCTCTCTCCCTGCCGCCGGATGCTGGTTACCGCTGCTGAGGATATAGGGCTTGCCTATCCCCAGGCCATTGCTATCGTAAAAGCCTGCGTGGATGCCGCTCTCCAGCTGGGTCTCCCTGAAGCCCGGATTCCTCTGTCAGAAGCGGTCATTCTTCTGGCCACCGCACCCAAATCCAACTCCGCTATTATGGCCATCGACGCTGCCATGTCCGATATTAAACAGGGTGGCGTTGGGGAAATTCCCGCTTATCTCAAAGATGGACATTATTCCGGCGCTCAGAAGATGGGACGGGCTATTGGCTACGTCTATCCCCATGAGAGGAAAAACCACTGGTTTGACCAGCAGTACCTTCCCGACCCAATCAAGGACAAGCGTTACTATGTCTTTGGGGACAATAAAACTGAGCAGGCCTCTTTCCGGTACTGGAAGGCCATCAAAGGCGAGGGCAATAAAGAATCGTCAGATTGATCAGAATCTTTCTTTCAATTTTGTCCAAAAAACCGGGCTGAAATTTCACAATATATGCCTAGGAAGCAGACAGATTTTGTAGTATAATGAAACTATTATTTCAAGTTGTTTTACAACAAAAAAGGAGAGTGCAATCATGGCAATTTACAGGATGATCCTTAACGAAACCTCCCACTTCGGACCGGGCGCCATCTCTGTGCTTCCGGATGAAATCAAATCCAGGGGCTTTCAGAAGGCGTTTGTTTGCTCCGATAAAGACCTGATCAAGTTCGGTGTCACCCAGAAGGTCACCGCTTTGATGGACAAAGAAAACTTCCCCTA
>CAJFSX010000014.1 GCA_904419775.1 Candidatus Pararuminococcus gallinarum
TGTATGTGGTTATGTATGGGAAGGCGAGAATCCGCCTGAGAAATGTCCGCAGTGCGGCGCAGAGGTGGAAGAGCAGTATAATTTCTGTCCACAGTGCCAGGCCAAGCTTCGCCCAGATGCCCAAACTCCGCCTCCGGGCCCAGATCCGGCCAATCAGAACGGCGGAGAGCACAATGTTCCCCCTTATACACAGAATCAGCCTGGTGCAGCATTCGGACCGATGCCAGGTACTGCTTATGATTACTATACCCAGCGCAACCGTCAGAATAACCCCTATGGAGGAGCGCCAGGAGCTGGCGCAGGCGGCCCGTATCCCAATCCCAACTTCCCCACCGTTAACTATCAGCCGCCTAAAAAGCATACCGGTGTCATCGTGGCCATTGTGATCGCGGCCATGGCGGTGATTATTTCTATTATTGTGGGGCTGGTCGCCATCGTTAACTGGGCGGTTCAGCATACGGAGGAATACTACTACCAGTACGATTGGGACTGGGATAACGCAAGCTGGCAGGATACCGTCCCTCAGCAGGATACCATCCAGCTTTCTGACAGCCACAGTGTTACATTCCCCAAATAAAAACAGCGCGGAGATTTTCTCCGCGCTGTTTCTTTATACTTCGCAAGTTTTACACGTTAAACCGGAAAAGGACCACATCGCCGTCCTGCATGACGTATTCTTTCCCTTCGGAGCGGACCAATCCCTTTTCCTTGGCGGCGGTCATGCTGCCGCAAGCCACCAGGTCGTCGAAAGCCACGACCTCAGCCCGGATAAAGCCTTTTTCAAAGTCGGAGTGGATTTTACCCGCCGCCTGGGGCGCTTTGGTCCCCTTGGTGATGGTCCAGGCACGAACCTCCGGCTTGCCGGCGGTGAGATAGGAGATCAGACCCAGCAGGCTGTAGCACTCCTGGATCAGACGGTCCAGACCCGACTGGGTCAGGCCCAATTCGGACAAGAACATGGCCTTGTCCTCCGGAGACATATCGGAGATTTCCTCCTCAATGCTGGCGCAGATGGGCAGAACCCCGGCGCCTTCTTCCTCGGCAATCTTTTTGACCTGGGCAAAATACTGTTGGTTGTCCAGTCCGCCGATAAAATCGTCCTCTGACAGGTTAGCCGCATAGATGACAGGCTTATTGGAGAGCAGGGGAATGGTGGAGATAAGCTCCTTTTCCTCCTCGTCACAGGCAAAGGCACGGGCGGATTTGCCCTCCTCCAGATGGGCTTTCAGCCGCTGGAACAGTTCTGCCTCGGCGGTATATTTTTTATCAGCTTTGGCCATCTTCAGGGCTTTGTCGATCCGCCGTTCCACCAGTTCGATGTCGGAGAAGATCAGTTCCAGGTTGATGGTTTCAATATCCCGGGCGGGACCAATTTCACCGTTGACGTGGATGATCTCGGTGCTTTCAAAGCAGCGGACCACATGGACAATGGCGTCCACCTCCCGGATGTTGGAAAGAAACTTATTGCCCAGTCCCTCACCTTTGGAAGCGCCTTTGACAAGGCCGGCAATGTCCACAAATTCGATGACAGCGGGGGTATATTTATCCGGATGATACATTTCGGCCAGCACATCCAGACGTTTGTCCGGGACGGCCACTACTCCTACATTGGGTTCGATGGTGCAGAAAGGATAGTTGGCGGATTCTGCGCCAGCATTGGTAATGGCGTTAAATAGGGTGCTTTTTCCCACATTAGGGAGGCCGACAATTCCTAATTTCATACAAGTTGCTCCAATCTATCGTTGCATTGATTTTGCTGGATCAGGCATCCTCATAGCAGGCGTCTGATAAAACATTATCATTATACCCGCTATTTGGATGAGGGGCAAGGGCTGTTCATCCGAAATCGAGGATTCCTTAAAAAATTATTCACTATTCCGGGTATTTTTATTGTATAATAGAAATATCAGTTCAGCAAAAGGCTACATACCGAGATGGGAGAATAGCGGCGAATGGCCAAAGGCCCGGCGCCTTGCCATAAATAGCGCCGCAAACGGTCTGTCTTTTAGCCTCGTTATAGGTGGGAGCGGGCCATCAATGAAGCTTTTTTTGCAGAGTGAAATAGATGACGATCATTGGGGGTTGAAATCATGTCCATGGGGAGAATTTTAGTATCCGACGACGATAAGAATATCTGCGAGCTGTTGCGGCTCTATCTTGAAAAAGAGGGCTACGAAGTGAGTGTTGCCAACGATGGAACCCAAGCCATCGCCAAATTCAATGCGGAAAGCCCTGACATGGTGCTTTTGGATATCATGATGCCGGGTTTAGATGGCTGGCAGGTTTGTCGCGAAATCCGGAAAAAATCCAACTGCCCCATCATCATGATCACTGCCAAGGGCGAGACCTTTGACAAGGTCCTGGGCCTGGAGCTGGGGGCCGACGATTATGTGGTCAAGCCTTTTGATACCAAAGAAATTGTTGCAAGGATCAAGGCGGTTATGCGCCGCACAGGGAAGAATACCTCAGAGGGGGATGTCAAGGAAGTCCGCTATGATAAGCTGGTGGTCAATATGACCAAGTATGAGCTGAAGGTGGACGGCAAAATCGTGGATACCCCGCCTAAGGAGCTGGAGCTGCTCTATCACCTGGCCAGCAATCCCAACCGCGTTTACACCAGAGATCAGCTGCTGGATGAGGTCTGGGGCTTTGAGTACTACGGTGATTCCAGAACGGTGGACGTACACATTAAGCGGCTGCGGGAAAAGCTGGAGGGTGTTTCTGACCAGTGGTCCCTGAAGACCGTATGGGGTGTCGGTTACAAATTTGAGGTCAAAGAATAACCGTGCAGGCTGTACCAAAGGACGGTACAGCCTGTAGTTTCTCTAAAAAGAGCCAGGCATTCTGGCCGCTTCCATGGGTATAGACAAGGAAAGGAGAGGGAAAGCTTGCAGAAAAGTGTATTTACCCGTTATTTTTCGGTTTGCGCCGTCATCATCCTGATGTGCATTACCGTCCTCGGCGGGCTATTCCTCATTTTCGCCTCCCAAAATTTTCGAAACGAAAAGCTGGACTTACTCTACAAAAACGCCAGCCACGCTGCGGAAATCACCATGGAAAATTATCAGATCAACGATTATCAGTATATCAGCCAAACGGCCATCCTCCAGGGCTATGAGATGATGGGAAACGCCATTGACGCTGAAATTTTTCTGACCGACCTGAATGGAAAGACTTTGGTCTGTACCGAGGAGGGTTCTTGCCAGCATGCCACCTACCTTATGGCGCAAAGCATTATGAACCGGATCAAAAACGGTGAGTCCTACTCGGAGATGGGAAAACTGGGCGGTATTTACACCGACCGCTACTACACGGTGGGAGTTCCGCTATTGACAGAAGGAAATCAGGTGGTGGGAGCTATTTTTGCTTCTACCGCGGCTCAAAGCCTCAGTGATTTCTTAATGAACATGCTGAAAATGTTTGCCGTTAGTTCGGTGGCGGTACTTCTGTTGGCCTTTGTCATCATTTATTTTGTGACAAAACGGATGACCCGGCCTTTGGCCCAGATGTCCCAGGCCATCCGCAGCTTTGCCAAGGGCGACTTTACAGTGCGGGTACCGGTGGAGGGCAATGATGAGATCGCCCAATTGGCCATTGCTTTTAATAACATGGCAAATTCCCTGGCCATGACAGAATCTACCCGCCGCTCTTTTGTGGCCAATGTGTCCCACGAGCTGAAAACGCCCATGACTACCATCGGGGGCTTTGTGGACGGTATTATTGACGGCACCATTCCAGAGGAGAAGCACAAATACTATCTGCGCATTGTCTCCGATGAGGTAAAAAGGCTCTCCCGCATGGTTCGCTCCATGCTGAATATTTCCCGCATTGAGGCCGGGGAAACCACCATCAATGCCACCGATTTTGATATTAATGCCGTCGTCTGCCAGACGGTCTTTAGCCTGGAACAGCAGATCGAGAAAAAGCATGTGGATATCCGGGGGTTGGATAGCCCCAGGGTGCTGGTGTGCGCCGATGAGGATTTGATCTACCAGGTGGTCTATAACCTCATTGACAACGCTGTCAAGTTTGTGGATGAAGGCGGCTATATTGAGGTCAGCTATGAGGTTTCGGGGCCGGTGACCTATATTGCGGTGCGCAATTCCGGTGCCGGTATCCCCAAAGAGGAGATTCCCCATGTATTTGACCGGTTCTATAAATCCGACCGGTCCCGTGGCCTGGATAAAAACGGTGTGGGGCTGGGATTGTATATTGTCCGCTCCATTATAAATCTCCATTCCGGAGATATACTAGTCAGGAGTGTGGAAGGGGAATACTGCGAATTTGTGTTCTCTCTGCCTACCGGTTCCGCCGCCAGATTCAAAAAAAATGAGAATAAAGAAAAATGATTGATCTTTTGTTTATTTTATGTCCACAATCAGCCGCTACAATAGGGTCAGGAAAGGAAATCACCGATAAGCCGCCTGCATTCGGCGGCCTTGATTCGGGAGGGTTTGATAGATGAACGAATTTGAAAAAAACGATTACCCAGGCCAGCCCCAGGAAGGGGCCCAAGGGGAGACGCGGAAAATGGGAGGCCAAGGGGCTTCTAGCTCCTGGGAGCAGGGTGCATCCTCGTGGGAAACTGCGTCCTATGCTGATACTGCGGCACAGGGTGGGCAGGGGTCGGGCCGCGAGAGCGGAGCTTCCTCTGCCGGGGAGAATCACGACACTGCCTCTTCTCCCAAAGAAGAAACTGGTTGGGTTTACGGCAATCAGTCCTACTACCACAACCCGTCCCAGGGAGGGCAGAGTGCCTCCACCGGTGGCGCCTACCAATCGGATTACGGCGGGCAGCAGGGCTATCAGCAGCCCTACAGTGACTACCGCTCTACCGGAGGTGCGGCGAATAACCATCAGCGGGTATCCCCTAACCCCTACCGCTATAATTTTGATGAATATGAAGCGGCGGCAAAACAGGGCAAAGGCTCCCGGAAGAATCGGGGCATTGTGGCCTTTCTCTTCATTTTATGCATCGTTTTTGTGCTCACCGGCCTGATGTTTGCCGGGGTAGGCGTCTATCGTCTGGTCTCTGAAGAGGATAGCAGCGGCACCCATGACAATGCCCAGCTTCCGCAAAGTGGGGAAACGGACGCCCAGAGCGGCCTAGTGCTGGAAAATAAGCCCGATGTATCTGATACCTTGTCGGAAGACGGATCTCTGACCACAGCCCAGATTCAGAAAAAGGTACGTCCGTCTGTGGTAGGTGTGATTAAATATCAGGCGGCTTATCCCTTTACAGCGGCAGGAGAGGGTTCTGGTATTATTATGAGCGCCGACGGTTATATTGTCACCAATGCCCATGTGGTCAGTGATGCGGATGAAATTGGTGTGGTTTTGGCTAACGGCGAGGACTACGTAGCCCAGTTGGTGGGAATTGACACCAAGACTGATTTAGCGGTGCTGAAGATTGAAGCGGAGAATCTGTCCTATGCGGAATTTGGCAACTCTGACCAGCTGGAAGTAGGGGAAAAGGCGGTGGCCATCGGTTACCCTGGCGGCATCGAGTTTGGAGGCAGCACCACTGAAGGCATTATTTCGGGACTCAACCGTGTGGTGAAAAGCTCTGACGGCACTGGTAATGCCATCACCTATATCCAGACCGATGCGGCCATCAATCCTGGAAATTCCGGAGGCGCCCTCATCAACCGTTTTGGCCAGGTCATTGGGATTAACTCCGCCAAAGTCAGCAATGTGGACTATGAAGGGATCGGTTTTGCCATTCCCATTAATGAAGCGAAGCCTATCATCGACGAACTGATGGAAAATGGCCGGGTAACCGGACGGGTGAAGATCGGTATTACGGTACAGCCGGTGACCGAGGCGCTGTCAAAGCTCAACGATGTCCCTCAGGGAGTCCGCATCATTTCCATCGAAGCTGACAGCGATGCGGCGGCAAAGAATCTGATGGTAGGAGATATCATCACCAAAATTAACGAACAGGAAATATACTCAAACTCCGACGTGGCCACGGCACTGGAGGGGCTGACACCTGGTCAGACCATTCGGATGACTATCTATCGGAAGACCAGCACCGGCTCTCAAAAGACGTTTGAAGTTAATGTAGAGCTGCAGGAGGATGTGGAAAACGCATTGCCTGATTTGGTGCCTACAGCCCAAAGCGGAGAAAAGTCTTAAACGGAAAACCTCGCATCTGCGGATGCGAGGTTTTTTAATCGCTCGGGGCAAGAAAAAGGGCGAGAGGAGAAAGGTTTTTAGGGAAAATGCTACTTTTTTCGGTTTGGGTTGTCCCTGAAGCTCGGTTGTTGTAAAATAAAAAAGCAATATAGCAATACAGCGGATGGGGGAAAAGACATTGGAGCTTTCATGGGTGCTCATGCAACAGGTACTCGTTATGTTCCTACTCATTGGAGTGGGCTTTTTTTGTGTCAAAAGGAATATTATCAGTGAGAAGGGTTCCAAGCAGCTATCCGATCTACTGATCTACATTGTGGTTCCCTGTTTGGCCATCGATGTTTACCAGGTGGACATGGATACAGGGATCATCAAGGGGATTATCCTTGCTTTTGGTCTGGCGATCTTCAGCCATATCCTAGCCATTGTAGTGGCCAAGTTGCTTTTCCGGAAAAGGGAGGACCCCCGATACCGGGTGGAGCGATTTGCAGCGGTTTATTCCAACGCCGGATTTATGGGGCTGCCTTTGGTGCAGGCTACCATGGGTGATGAGGGGGTCATTTTTGCAACGGCCTATTTGGCAACCTTTAACCTTTTTGCCTTTTCCCTAGGTGCCATGGAGCTTCAGGGGGAAGGCCATCGGCCCAAGGTGCGTTCGATCCTGCTGCATCCCGGTATCTGGAGCGTGATCGTAGGTGTTTTGCTGTTCTGTTTCCAAATTCATCTGCCCAATCCCATTGGCCCCGCCATCAAATATGTGGCCTCTATGAATACGCCTTTGGGAATGATGGCTTGTGGGGCGTTCATCGCTGGAACAAAGCTGAAGGGGATGTTCCGCAACAAGGGGATGTATGGGGTCTGTGCGGTACGGCTGCTTTTGATCCCTCTACTACTCATCCTTATCTACAAACTGGCAGGGGTCATGCATTGGTTTGAGGGAGCAGAGATGGTAGTAATCATCAACCTGATTACCGCTTCCTGTCCTACGGCGGCCATGGCCAGTATTATGTCCAAGCAATACAATCAGGACGCGGCGTATGGCGGTCAGTTGGTGGCGGTGACCACCATCTTATCCATTGTAACGCTGCCGCTGGTGGTTATGGTAGCTCAGCTTATTTGATCGGTCCCCATAAAAGCCGGAAAGCAAAGGCGCGAAACTTTTTTCTTAGAAAAGTTTCGCGCCTTTTTTGTTTGGCTTTCAGGCCCTTGAGAGATTTTGCCCTGCAAAAAGAAGGATTCGAAAAAGGAAGAAGAAGGCCATGAAGGGGCAGAAACCAGTCGGACGCATAAGATGATATTGGCATTTGAGGTGGCGGCGCAGTAAAGGGCGGCGGAATCAGAAAGCGGGTTCCACAGGCTTTGCTGCATTTTATATCCTGTCCGTGTTTACTGCCCAATTGCCGCGAAATGCCAGATGCCCAGTTCCTGAGGGCACTTTTCAGCCGGGCCGGGTACCCGGCTTGGCTTTTACCATAAGGAGCGCCGGACGCCCTAGGGTGTCCGGCCGCTGAGGAATAGGATGGGACACCGCCCTAAAAAGAAAAACTATCTCCCGCGACGCCTTGCCGGCAAAAGTCCTTCCCGCGGGATCCCTTTTCTAGGGAACGGTGTTTCTTATGATAAAGTGAAATAAAAAGCAGCCCAGAAGGGCTGCTTTTTTGCAAGATTAGGGAAGGGCGTTGATGGCATTTTCCGCCTCTTCCAGACGATCAGGAATTTGAATGTGCTGGGGACAATGTTCCATACACTGGCCGCACCGCACGCAGTTTTTGGCGTGTTTTTCCTCCGGCAGGAATTTGGTGTAGATCAGCTTGGTGGGGGAGGAACGCTTGCGCTGCTGCAGGGTGTTGTAGATTTTAAATACCTCGGGAATATCCACCCCGGCGGGACAGGGCATGCAGTACCGGCAGCCGGTGCAGGGAACGGTTTTGACACTGTGGATGGCTTCCACCACCTCGTCAATAACCTTGTACTGCTGATCTGTCATGGGGACGAAGGGCTCAAACTGCGCCACATTGTCCACCACCTGCTCCATACTGGACATGCCGGAGAGGACGACCTTTACATTTTCCAGGGAGGCCACCCATTTGACCGCCCAGGATGCCGCAGATGCTGTAGGCTCATATTTTTTGAAGACGTCCTCCGCCACATCAGGCAGGGTGGCCAGATAGCCGCCCCGGACAGGCTCCATAACCCAACAGGGGATATGATGGTCCACCAGGATCTGATAGCTGTCCTTTGCCCGCTGCATCTCCCAGTCCAGGTAGTTGACCTGAAGCTGGACAAAGTCCCAAGGATGAGCCTCCACCATGGCGGTTAAGTATTTGGGATCATCGTGGTAGGAAAAGCCGATGTATTTGATCTTGCCTTCTTCCCTCTTTTTCTGGACAAAATCATAGGCGTGAAACTCCTCAATCTGAGCCCATTTTTCCTGGTCCACGCTGTGAAGCAGATAAAAATCAAAGTGGTCTGTGTGACATCGGGCCAATTGTTCGTTGAAGATGCGTTCCATGTCATCCGGGGTCTTGCAGAACCAGATGGGCAGTTTGCTTGCCAGATAGAAGCTGTCCCGGGGATATTTCTGCATCAGATAGTCACCGATAAACTGCTCAGACTCCCCGTCGTGGTACATATAGGCGGTATCGTAGTAGTTGACCCCATGGGCATAGGCGTAATCCAACATTTTCTCCGCTTCGGTCCGGTTGATCCTCCCGTTTTCCAGCTTAGGGAAGCGCATGCAGCCAAATCCCAGCAGGGAGGGAGAGGCGTCCATGGAGGCGATAGGCTTTTTTTCCATAAAGGGAACTCCTTTCATCAAATAAATGTGTGTGCATAGGCAGGGCCTGTCCCGGGATTCATAAATCCACTTTTTCTGTAAATATAGTATAACACAAATATGAATTTATTGAAACCAGGGAGCTTTTTCTCGGGGGAAAGGTTGACGTTTGCGGGGCCCTTGGTTTAGAATAAATAAGATGATAGTATCATGGAGTTTTATCGCCATCTGGGGTATCCAAGGCCTGAGATCGGCGGATACACCATAGAAAAACCGCCGGGTTACCGGCGGGAAAAGGGGTATGGATATGATTAAAATATCGCCGTCGATTTTAGCCTGTGACTTCGCTAATTTGGAGCGGGAATCCAAAGCCATGGAGGCGGCAGGGGCTGACATGCTCCATGTGGATGTGATGGATGGCCATTTTGTCCCCAATATTTCCATTGGGGCGCCGGTGGTGGCTGCCCTGCGGCCCAAGCTGCCCATGATGTTTGATGTGCATCTAATGATTACCAATCCCCTGCAATATCTGCCTGATTTTGTCAAGGCGGGCAGCGACCGGATTACCTTCCACTTTGAGTCCGATGACGATCCAAAGCAGGTGATTGACGCCATCCGCGGAGCTGGCAAAGAGGTAGGAATCTCCATTAAGCCAAAAACCCCGGCCTCCGTCCTGGAACAGCTCCTGCCCTTGGTGGACATGGTGCTGGTGATGACGGTAGAACCGGGATTCGGCGGACAGAAGTTTATGGCGGACATGCTTCCCAAGATCCGGCAGGTGCGGGATATGGCGAACGCGATAGGGAAAACAGACCTGGATATCCAGGTGGACGGCGGCATTGCCGACGATACGGCGGCCCTGGTGGCCAAGGCGGGAGCCAACGTATTGGTGGCAGGCTCCTCTCTGTTTAAGCAGGCGGATTATAAAGCGGGAGTTGCCAACCTCCGCCGGGCCGCGGAAACTGCTTATGACAAGTAATAAGACAGGATGTCAATGGCCCTGTTTTCCACAATGACCCGGCCGTGTTCCTCCAAATAGGAAACAAACAAGCTGCCCCGCCCGGCTAAGGGCGCGTATTCGCTGAGAAAACCAGCGGTTTTTCCCCTTGGGCCATCCAGAGGATAGATGGCCAGATAGTAGTTTTGGCCCAGGCGGTACAGGGAGCTTTTGTAGACTCGGTGCCCCATCTGCCGGAATAGCTTGACGGAGGCATCGATAACGGTATCCACCTGGGAAAAGCGATAGATCGCGGGTTCGCCAATGGTGTGTTTGACCCGATAGCGCCGGATGGTAGGGTTTTTGTCAAAGAGTGGGGTAAAATAGATGACGCAGCCGTTCTGGCTGCTGGGATAGACCTGGATGAAGAGCTTCTGCCGTCCCGGTGAAAAGCCTGCCTGGGACTTAGCTTTGCCTAGGATATGAAGGAGAACCTCCTTGGTGTGGGGATCGCTATAGTCCAGGGAATCGTAGGAGATGCCCAGGCCTTTGAGATCCTCGCAGCTAAGGGTGACTTTGAGCTTGTTTTTGCTGATGAGTTGTATATTCATGTGAGAAAACCTCCGGCGGATTCCAGAAGGAAACCGCGTCTATGGCGACATAGATGAGACAGAAGGCCCGCTTTCAGGAGATGGGCCAGGATACAGCAGAAAGGCCGTGAAGCGGCCGGCACCTGCCCCGGGCGGGTGCAACACCCACTGATTCACCCTGCCGCAAGGCGGGGACAAAAGAGGTGCAGATAATTTCATGGAATTTAGGAAAAAGGGAGTTTTTCTGGATCAGGCCAAGGAACCAGCCTTATCCCGACCCATTGCACATTATGTGTTTCCCAAGATGGTATATTTGCGGCTGCCCCAAAGGGCCGTGTTCCAGCGCGGTGATCAGGTGCGGATTGATGAGCCGGCGTTTACCGTAGGGAACCAGGCGGTTTTTTCCCCCATCGACGCAGAGGTGGAGGACATCCTAACCCCTTCTTTTGATAATGAGCATACCTATGCGGTGCTGCGCAACACGGTTACCCCGACCCAGCGCCAGATTATGAAAAAGAATGACGAGGAAACGGTGGAGCCGGAACGGATCATCGCCTATGCAAAAAAATGCTCCGTCGTCGACGATCTCGACGGGGAGTTCCTTTACCGAAAGCTGGAGCAAGCCCAGGATAAACGGAAGCTGGTGGTGGTCGGCAACGCTATCGATGACCAGCCCATGATTTCCAACCATATGGGCCCCCTGTTTAAGCTGACAGCAGAGGCAGCAGGCGGCCTGCGGCTGGCCCAAAAGGCTCTGGGTGCGGCGGAAATCTGCTTTGCCATCTATGGAGAAATCGGGAGCAGTGACCAGCGCATTCCCAAAGAGTTGGAAAAGATTCCGGTGGTCAGGATGAAAGGCCGTTATCCGGCCCGCCCCAGGCTGGAACAGGAGATCGGGAAGAAATATCCTGGCATGCGGGTGGTTTCCATCTCCTCCAATACCCTGATCCATCTCTACCGGGCTGTGGTCTATGAAAAGCCCCACAGTTCCCTGTTCCTCACTGTGGCCGGGGATGCCATCGCCAATCCTGGCAATGTGGAGGTGGCTTTGGGAACTCCGGTCGGAGAGGTTTTGCGCTTTTGCGGACTGGCCAGAGAACCACACAGGCTCATTACCCGAGGCACCATGGCGGGATATCGGCTGACCGATACCCAGACTCCGGTATCTTTTGGGATGAATTGCCTGATCGCGGATGCTAAGGACGGCAGACGCACCCACTACGAGTGTATTGGCTGCGGCCGGTGTGTGAAAGCCTGCCCAGCGGGAATAAATCCTTATCTTGCCTACCGCTACATTACGGGAAAAAACCAGAGGTATCAGCAGCTCGGTCTGGAACGTTGTACCAAATGCGGTCTTTGTTCATATATATGCCCATCGAATATAGATGTTGCGTCTTATATCCAGACAGTGCTCGGTGAGGACCTGCCTCAAAAAGGGGAGGAAAGCGTGTGAAACAGAAAATACGGCTGACAGCACAGCTCAAGTCCAGGGATACTACTGCTGTGATCATGGGGGACATGATCATCGCCCTGCTGCCGCTGTGCGTCATGGCCTTTTACTATTATGGACTGCGGGCGGCGCTGCTGATGGTGACAGCGGCGGCGGTGAGCTATGCCGCAGATATGCTCGGCTATGTTATCCGGGGCAAGATGCCCAACCCCAAGGACCTGTCTTCTATTGTGACAGGGCTGATTGTGGTTTTGATGATGCCGGCGTCGGTGCCCTACTTTATCGTTGTGCTGGCCTGTCTGTTTGCCATCCTGGTGCTTAAGCACCCCTTTGGAGGCCTGGGAAACAATCCCTTTAACCCGGCAGCTGGCGGGTTCGCCTTTGTGGCCATCAGTTTCCCGCAGAGTGTATTTACCTATCCCACCCCCTTCTCCCAGCTGGAACTGGTAGGCAGTGTGTCTGCTCCGTTGGTAGAAAGCACGGCTTTCACCCTCAAGCTGGGAGGACTGCCCGCCCATGACCCGGTGCAGATGCTCCTCGGCAACTATCCGGGGCCCATGGGCGCTACCAACATCGTGGTAATCTTGACCTGCCTGCTCTTCCTCCTCTATCGCAAGAACATCGACTGGAGGATTCCTCTGGGCTTTGTAGCGGCCTGTGCCGCTTGCGCGCTCCTCTTCCCGCGGATTGGAGGAAGCCCTCGATACTCTGTAATCTATGAGCTCTTTTCCGGTACCCTTTTGTTCGGCGCCGTCTTTGTAGTCACTGAACCGGTGACCGGGCCTAAAACGGTGCCTGGCCGATGGGCCTATAGCATTTTGTCAGGCGTGGTCACTATGTTCTTCCGCTATTATGGAGGCTTTGAACAGGGACTGGTGTTTGCCGTGCTCATTATGAACGCCCTGTCTAATGTATTGGATCGGGAAATGGGACGGTTGGTTGCATATGGGAGGAGGCGGCTGCATGGCGATTCGTAGTCATCTGAAGAAAAGCAGAGAAAAAATGCGGCTGTTTGAGGGGATGACCTATCGCAATCCGGTGCTGATCTGTGGTTTCGCCCTAGCTCCGGCTATTATGGTCACAACCTCCCTGAAAAATGCTGTTGCAATGACCCTGGCCTTTTTCGTTGTGACCGTTCCCACCCTGGTGGCGGCTTCTTTTATCAAAAACAGCGTGCCCCGGTGGCTGCGTTCGGTGGTAAATGCACTGATTGCATCGGTATTTTTTATTCCTGCTCTTGCCTTGGTGCGCCTGGTTCATCCTTTGGGCGTTGACCTGATGGGAATTTATCTGCCGATCCTGGTCATCAATTCGGTACTGCTTTCCCGGGCTGAGCGGTTTGCACGGAAGAATAAGCCTGTCCGTGCCCTCATTGACGGAAGCTGCTATACCGTTGGCTTTGGTGTGGTGCTATGTGTGGTGTCCACCATCCGGGAGATCATCGGCGCCGGCAGTATCTGGGGTGTGTCCTTAAATCTGAGTCAGAGGACACCAGCTGTATTGCTGCCTTTTGCCGGGTTTATCCTGGTGGCATTTTTGGCGGCTTTCGCCCAGTTTCTCAATCGTCTGCTTAACAAGAGGATCTATCACCGGTCTGATTCATCAGGGGAGGTGAAATAAATGGAGGCCGTTGTTCAGTTTTTCCTCCTGGCGCTGACCGCCATCTTCGCGGAGAACACCGTTTTTACCCGGGCATTAGGCGCCAGCCGCGCCTTGATGGAGATGCGTTCCTCCCGGAGCACCATGCTTTTTGGAGCGGTACTCACGGCCATCACATTTTTTTCATCGCTGCTGTGCTATCCGGCGAATATCCTGCTGCGGATGACCCCATATTATCTATATTTAGAGCCGCTGGTCTTTGTCCTGTGCATTGGCATTGTCTATGCCATCATATACCTCACCATAGGGCGCTTTTTCCCAAAGGTCCAGAACCGTATTGGGAAGATGCTGCCTATGGCTACCTTTAATTCCGCTCTTTTGGGCGCCATACTGGTGGCGCTCCATCAAAACTTCAACCTTGCCCAGACCATTGGATTCGGCCTCGGCACGGGAATTGGTTTTACCGTTGCGGCGTTGCTGATCTGTGAGGGACAAAAGAGGTTGGAACTTTCCAGACTACCCCGCTCCTTCCGGGGACTGCCTGCCACCCTTTTGTATATCGGTATCCTTTCCCTGGCCTTTTATGGCTTGATCGGCCATCAGCTTCCAAGTTGATTTGGTTTACTTCGACATCTGTGTAGCAGTAAGGGAGGATTTTTGCTATGTCAAAGCCTTATAAAATCAAGCGCAATACCAGAATGTACCGAGGGCGGGGTAGGCGTCCTTCGCCGCTGTCCATTGTACTGACAGTGGTAGGATGCTGCGTTCTGGCATTTTTGGGCTGGAGCCTGTATCAGCCGGTGTATAATTTGGTTACCGGCAATATTTCTTCTTCCCTGCCCACAGAATCCAGCAGTACTCCCTCCGCGCCGGTGACCAGTGATTCAGAAAGTGAGTCTCAGGAACCTGTGCCCGAGGAGGCTTCGGCGCAGCATTTGGTCTATCTGCCCCATGCGATTATGGCTGACGCCACCCAGCTAGACGCTTTCCTCCAGTCGGCAGTGGATATGGGGGCCAATGGGGTGATGATGGATCTGAAGGATGCCAATGGTTATCTGTTATACCAATCCACGGTGGCAGAAGCAGTGGGCGCAGGGGCGATTTCCTCTAGCGCTGTGGATTTGCCCACCGTGTTGGCAGCCCTGGGAAGCTACAATATGACGCCGGTAGCTCGTATCCATACCTGGGTCGACCCCATCGCCCCGCGGACCTATACGGACATGGCTGTCAAGTATAACGGAACCGAAACCCTGTGGCTCACCGATACGAGGGAGAATGGGGGGCAAAACTGGATGAACCCCTACTCTGAGAGCGCCCAGAAATACATTACCGACATCTCTCTTGAACTTGCGGGGATGGGGATCAAAGAGATTGTACTGGATGGATATTACTTCCCCACCATGGTGGGCTCGGAGTATGCAACCTATGGGGAGACGGCGGATACCGTCACCCGGGACGCTTGCTTGAAAAACTATCTTGCCACGTTGACTGCCGCCTTAGAGCCTTCTGGTACAGAGGTGGGACTGTATGTCACCGGCGCGTCCCTGTTTGCCACCGATCAAACCGCCTATGGCGGGGTCAACCCAGCGACGCTGGGAGCGAAAAACCTTCTGGTCAACGCCATGCCGGCCTCTTTTGGCTCCACCTTGACTATAGGGGAGGAAACCCTCGCTTCTCCGGCCCGATCCCCCTACCAGGCTTTGACGATGGTGGCAGCTCAAATCAAGACAATTGTGCCGGAGGGGACCAACCTGACTATGTTTGTCCAATGCTACACAGCTGATGGATTATCCGAGGATCAGAACAAAACCTACACCAGGGAGGATATCTCCGAACAACTGCGGGCACTGACAGAACAGGAGATTGAGGACTATCTGCTCTTTAGCCCTACCGGAACCTTCCCGGCGGAATAATATAAAAAGAACCGTTCGCTTTGCCTATTGTCTATCGGGCAGCGCCTTTTTCGCAAACGGGCGGGCTGCAAACCAAATAAATTATAAGGATTCAGAATTGTCAGTTTTGATTTTTTCAATCAAAGCTGACAATTTCTTTTTGTCTTCCTTTTTGCACAGAAAATGGTAGACTACAGTGGCTTCTGGATCTGCAATGGGGATGATGATACGGTTCTCTGGCTTTCCCGACCACCGCATGGCCAGATTGGAAACAAAGAAAGGAAGCGCCGAGAACTGTGCCAATGTTTCGAAATCTTCCTGTTCATTCTGTACAAGGGCATGGGTCAAAGGCATTTTTCTCTGGCAGACTCCCCGCCAGAAACCGATCTGGGAAAGCAGTAAGATGTTTTCACCGTCGATATCCTTGAAATAAAGCTCTTTGGATGCGGAGAGAGGATGGGCAGGCGGCAGGGAAAAGAAAAGCTGCTCCTTCTCGAAGGGAAAGCAATACAGATCCGGTTCGTCTATGGGATTTGGAAGGACGACAAATTGATAGAGGCCTTCTTTTAAGCCGCTGATTAGCACCTCCGAATCTTTCATTTCAGAGGAGATGGCCATCTCTGGATATAACCTGGAAACCATAGAGATCAGCTCCCATAATGGCGCGGGGGCACAGGAACCGATGGAGATGGTGCGCTGGCTCCGGTCGAAATAGCGTACCTGCTCCACAAGGTCATGGGCCTGTTCCACCACCCGGCGGGCATGCTCCACCGCAAGCTCGCCGTTTTTGTTAAGTTGGATTTTATTTTTCTGTCGGTCAAACAAGGTGACCTGTAGTGTTTCTTCCAATTTCTGCATAGAGCGGCTCAGGGCAGGCTGGGAAATATGCAGCTGTTCTGCGGCGCCGGACATGGTTCCGCACTCCGCAATGGCAAGCAGCTGAGTCAGTTGATATAGTTCCAGCATATAGGGGTACTCCTTTCTTTTGACTATGCATTTTAATTATAGCACATTCCGCAACTGATATTGTACTTTTTTGAAAAAGTGTCCTACAATATTGGCAGAAAATGAGGTGACAATCCAATGGGAAAAAAGGAAAAAAGTCTGCTTTGCCTATTGACCGCTATTATAGTGATGAGCCTGGCGTCATGTGGGCATGCTACTACAGAACCATCCTCTCTCCCTCAAACAGCTCTCACCACCGAGGCTGTTACCTCCTCTGTCCCAGAAACGGATGAGGTGAAGGAAGAAGAAAGTGTGGAATCGGATACGTTGGTCACAGAGGGAACGGAAAGTTATCAGGGATTTCTGCTGGACAATGTGCTTCATTCCCCAGATGATGGAGAAATCCACTATAACATCTATCTTCCAGACAGTTACGATGGCAGTACCCCTTATGCGCTGTTTGTTACCCTCCCCGGATATGAGGGGCTTTATTTTCAGGGAGTGGGCGCGAATCTGGTAGAAGCCTTTGGCTTTGAGGCCCAGAAATATAACGAAAACATGATTGTGGTAGCTCCGCAGCTCAGCGACTGGGGAGAAACCTCCGCAAATCAGACCATTGCACTGACAGAATATATCCTTTCCCATTATAATATCGACCCAGACAAGGTGTATCTCCACGGAATGTCCGGCGGCGGGGAGACAGGGTCTTTGGTAATGGGAAAGCGCCCGGAACTGTACACGGCCTACCTTGCCACCAGCACACGGTGGGATGGGGATTTGGAGGTCTTAGCCCAGGCCCAAACGCCGGTCTATATGGCGGTGGGTCAGGAAGACAGCTACTATGGTTCTCAGCCGCTCCAAGAGGCCTATGCACAGCTGCACGACCTCTATGAAGAAAAAGGCCTGACCGATTCGGAGATTGATGAGATTTTGGTTTTGGATATCCGGGACCAGGATTATTTCACCCAACATGGATTTACCGACCAACATGCCGGAGGCCAAGCCTTTGCTTACGACGAGGAAATCATGGGCTGGCTGTTTAGCAAATAACGGTGCAGAAGCTAGGATCCAAGAGTTTGGCAGAAACTAAGATGGCGCCGAGAGGCCTAAATCTTTTGCCAAATCTTTTATATAAAACCGAGAACCAATCAATTCAGAAAGGAAGATCAAAATGGAATTTGTTACATTAAACAATGGATTAAAAATGCCTCTGGAAGGTTTTGGTGTATTCCAGGTGCCCGACCCGGCCCAATGTGAGCAGGCGGTGCTGGACGCCATCTCCTCCGGTTACCGGCTGATCGATACGGCTGCGGCCTATATGAATGAGGAAGCGGTGGGAGCTGCTATCAAAAAATGCGGTGTGCCCAGGGAAGAGCTGTTTATTACCACCAAGCTGTGGGTACAGGATGCCAGCTATGAGGGCGCAAAAAAGGCCATCCAAACTTCTATGGATAAACTGGGCCTGGATTATATCGACCTTTATCTGCTGCATCAGCCGATGGGCGACTATATTGGAGCCTACCGGGCCATGGAGGAGGCTTACAAAGAGGGTAAGCTGAAAGCTATCGGCGTGTGTAACTTCTATCCCCATCGCCTGGCCGATCTGTGCGAGACTGTGGATGTGATTCCCGCCGTCAACCAGGTGGAGCTGCACCCCTTCTTCCAGCAGGAAAATGCTTTGGCCCTTATGAAGGAATACGGCGTCCATCCTGAAGCATGGGGCCCCTTTGCAGAAGGTAAACACGGTATCTTCACCCATCCGGTGCTGACCGAAATCGGCAAGAAATACGGCAAGAGCGCGGCTCAGGTAGCCCTGCGGTGGAATGTAGAGCGGGGGGTTATTAATTCCCAAGTCGGTTCATAAAGACCGTATGGAGCAAAATCTTGCGATCTGGGACTTCCAGCTCAGCAAAGAGGATATGGCGGAAATCGCGAAGTTGGATATCGGCCACAGTGAAATTGTGGATCACAGCGATCCCGGATTTGTCAAGATGCTGCATGGAATGAAAATCCACGCATAGAAACCGGATCTACAGCGGGCAAAGAATAGATTAGTGTGAATGGGATATAAAGGCCGGCAGGGGTTATGCCTGCCGGCCTTTGTTATAGAAAGGAGATTCCCAAAATGAAAAAACTTGTGGCGCTTGTGATGGCACTTTTGCTTACGATTAGTCTGGCATCTTGTGAAAATTCAGAAAATCAAAGTAGTTCTCAGAGCGCACCGATCACTTCTTCCAGCGAAAGCCAGGTACAGACAGAGGAATCCACCGACGGACAGGATACAGACGCCGCTGCCGATGGGGGCAGTAATATCCTCATTGCCTATTTTGCCGTCGCGGAGAACAGCGAGGTCGATGCAGTTGCCTCTGCCAGCGTTGTCACCATCGATGGGGAAGCGATGGGAATGACAGAAGCCTTAGCCCAGATGATTGCAGAGGATACAGGTGGGGATTTGTTTTCCATCCAAACCAGTGTAGACTATCCAGGGGACCTAAACGATCTGATAGATTATGCGGCAGAAGAGCAGAACAATGGTGAACGTCCGGAACTGACCACCCATATTGAGAATCTGGATCAGTACGACACAATTTTTGTGGGCTATCCCAACTGGTGGTACGATATGCCCATGGTGATGTATAGCTTTTTTGATGAATACGATTTTTCCGGAAAGACCATCATTCCCTTTAACTCACACAACGGGAGCCGCTTTTCGGATACCATTGATACCATCCAGGAGCTGGAACCCAACGCTACAGTGATTACCGACGGTTTTACTGTGCGCTACAGTGATGTGGAAAACGCAGCAGGCGACATTTCCCAATGGCTGGATGGGCTCGGATTTTGATTGAAGGAGATCAATTACCATGGAGTATGTTACCCTCAGCAACGGTGTAAAAATGCCCATGATCGGATATGGTACCTTTCAGATTACAGATGCTGCACTGTGTGAAGAATGTGTCGGCCATGCCCTGGAAAGCGGCTACCGCCTCATTGATACGGCAGCAGCCTATATGAATGAAGGGGCTGTCGGCTCTGCGGTTAAACACTCCGGCATAGCCCGCCAAGAGCTGTTTATCACCACCAAGCTGTGGATTCAGGATGCGGGATACGATGCCGCCATGAGGGCCTTCGATACCTCCATGAAAAAGCTGGGCCTGGACTATCTGGATCTGTATCTGATTCATCAGCCTTTCGGCGACTATTACGGCGCATGGCGGGCCATGGAACGATTGTATGAGGAGGGGGCAGTCCGCGCCATCGGTGTGAGCAACTTCTCCCCAGAACGGCTGGTGGATCTTTGTATGAACCACCCCATCCATCCCATGGTCAATCAAATTGAGATCCATCCCTTTTATCAGCAGCAGGAAGCACGGCAGGTGATGGAGGCCTACGGAGTTGTACCCCAAGCGTGGGGCCCCCTTTCAGAAGGGCAGAAGGATATTTTTCACAACAAAATCCTCTTGCAGATAGCAGGGGATCATGGGAAAACTACCGCACAGGTGATGTTGCGCTGGCATTTCCAGCAAGGGGTCCCGACCATTCCGAAGACCGTTCACCTAAAACGGATGAGAGAAAATTTGGACATCTGTGACTTTGCTCTGACCCCCAAGGAGATGGAGGCTATTGCCGCTATGGACATTGGACACAGCGAAATTATCGACCACCGGCGATTTTGTACAGCCCGTCAGCTCAACAGTGTAAGAATCCATGGGTAGGCAATATCGGAAGAACGGAAGCCCGCCACCAGGTTCTTGCACCAATTCTCATATTCGTATATAATATTTTCTGTAAGTGGTCGTGAGCAAACTATTGCGATCCAGGAAAATAGATTGCCTTGATCCGGCATCCACCATAAGTTTTGAGGCATGTTCCCTGCAACAATTGTCCGCAATTATGTTATGTTCACCGTCAATGAAACGGAGGCTGTGCAGGCGAGAGATGTTTGCAGATGCCGCCGTTAAAAAAATAGGAGGTTTTATCGTTGGAAAAAGCTAAAGTATTTTTTACCAAAGAAATTACTGCAAAAAGCCTGATCCGGATCTACGAGGCGTTGGGCACCCAATTACACGGTAAAGTTGGGGTAAAAATTTCCACCGGTGAGCCCGGTGGGCACAACTACCTTCATCCGGAGCTGATTGGAGAGCTGGTGCATCTGCTGGATGGCACAATTATTGAATGCTGCACCGCATACAACGGCCGGCGGATGGATCCTAAAGAGCATTGGAAGGCCATTGAAGAGCATGGGTTTAAAGCTATGGCACCCTGCGATATTCTGGATGAGTTTGGGGAGATTGATATCCCTGTGAAAAACGGATTTCACCTGGACAAGGACATTGTAGGAGAACATCTGGCAAACTATGATTCTATCCTGGTTTTGTCCCACTTTAAGGGGCATGCTATGGGCGGATTTGGCGGGGCGCTGAAAAATATCAGCATCGGTATCGGCTCCACCCGAGGAAAAACCTATATCCATACAGCTGGGGTGACCACAGATGCGGCGGTTTTATTTGACAACCTTCCGCCCCAGGATCACTTCCTGGAGTCCATGGCTGATGCCTGCAAGGCAGTGATTGACTACAAGGGCGCGGAAAATATGCTGTATATCAATGTAGCCAACCGCCTGAGTGTGGACTGCGACTGTGACTCCAATCCAGCAGAGCCGGAGATGGCGGATCTTGGAATTTTTGCTTCCATCGATCCGGTGGCGGTAGATCAGGCGTGCTATGACGCGGTCATTCATTCTGATGATCCAGGCAAAGCGGCGCTGATTGAACGCATGGATTCCCGCCATGGTATCCACACAGTGGAGGCTGCGGCACAGCATGGTCTGGGCAGCCGAGAATATGAAATTATTTCTCTGGACTAATATAGGCTGAGAAACGATCTGAATGAAAAGAGCATCTGAATTTTTATATAAAAATTCAGATGCTCTTTTTGGTTTTATACTCAAAAACCATGAAATTGGGGAGAAAACACAAAAAATAGCAAATTATACAAGATGCTATTTCACAAAATATGAGATTATCGGTAAAATATCTATTGAAATATTTATATAAAAGTTTTATACTACAGATGAAAGGAGGAGGCAGGATGAAAATCAGCATCAAACAACTCAGTGAAATGTCCGGCTTTTCTCCCGCCACAGTATCCAATGTGCTCAATGGAAAAAAGGGCGTGAACAAGGACACGGCGGAACTGATTATGAAACTGGCACGGGAATCCGGCTATCTCAGCGAAAACCGGATGACCAGCATCAAGCTGGTGGTCTATAAAAAACACGGCTGGGTTCTGTCGGATACCCCTTTCTTTTCCTCCCTGACTGAAGGAATCAACGAGGAGTGCCGGGCATCGGGCTATGACACTGTGATCTGCAACCTGAATGAACACAGTGAGGACTTTGAGAGCCACCTGGAACAGATCCTTTCTGACCCAAACTCGGGCATCCTGCTGCTGGCCACCGAAATGGGGGAAGAGGATGTAAAGGCCTTTCATCGGGCGGTGGCGCCGCTGGTGGTTCTAGACGCCAGCTTTGAGCAGATGGACTTTGACACGGTTCTGATCAACAACACCGATTCGGTGAGCAACGCTGTGGGCCACCTGATCAAAATGGGACACCGGGAGATTGGGTATCTAAAGTCCAGCATGCGGATTCAGAACTTTCGCTATCGGGAGGCTGGATACCGCCGGGCCCATGAAGAAGCGGAAATTGCGGTTAACCCAGCCTTTACCGTGGAACTCACCCCCACCATGGAGGGCGCTTATAAGGATATGGCCCGATTTTTGGAGAGAAATCCTCAGCTTCCCACCGCTTATTTTGCGGACAACGACATCATTGCGCTGGGAGCAATGAAAGCGCTGAAAGAAGCAGGCTGCCGTATTCCAGAGGATATCTCCATCATCGGCTTTGACGACCTGCCCTTCTGTGAAATATCGTCGCCCCCCCTATCCACCATCCGGGTCTTTAAACAGGAGATGGGACAGATGGCGGTAAAACGGCTGCTGGATAAAATCAAGTCCCAGAGCAAGATTGTGAGCAAAATCCAGATTGGAACCGAGTATATTGAGCGGGAGAGCGTTAAGGCGCCCCTGCAAAAATAGATGTTTTTCCACAAGACAATGCCGGAGGCTGCAAAAACCTCCGAGAAAAAGGAGCAATGGAGATGGAAAATTTAAAAGCTAAGTCCTTTGAGATCAGGGAGCATGTGCTGGACGTGATCTATCGGGCAAAAGCGGGACACATCGGAGGAGACATGAGCGTCACCGACATCTTGGTAGCCCTTTACTTTAAGCACATGAATGTAGGGCCGGAGAAGGTAAACGACCCAGAGCGGGATCGTTTTGTCCTTTCCAAGGGTCACTCGGTGGAGGCTCTTTATTGTGTTCTCGCCGAGCGGGGATTCTTCCCTTACTCCGACCTAGAAACGGTATCTCAGTTTAAAACCAAATATATCGGTCACCCCAACAACAAGATTAACGGCATTGAGATGTGCTCCGGCTCTCTGGGCCACGGGCTGCCGGTTTGCGTCGGGATGGCCCTGGCCGCCAAGATGGACAAACGGGACTACCGGGTCTACACTGTCATGGGAGACGGCGAGCTGGCGGAAGGCTCCGTCTGGGAAGGCGCCATGGCCGGCGGCCACTACAAGCTGGATAACCTGACGGCCATTGTGGATCGCAACCGGCTGCAAATTTCTGGATGTACGGAGGATGTCATGACCCAGGACGACCAGAAAACCCGGTGGGAATCCTTCGGATGGCACGCCATTGTCTGTGACGGCAACGACATCGACTCCCTGGATAAAGCCCTGACCGAAGCCAAGGCGACCAAGGGAAAACCTACCGTCATCATTGCGGAGACCACCAAAGGATATGGTATCTCCTTTATAGAAAACAAAGCGCCCTGGCATCATAAGGTGCCGAATGCGGAGGAATATGCGGCGGCGAAGAAAGAGTTACAGGCAAGGAGGGCACAGGCGCTATGAGCAAGATTGCAAACAAACAGGTGATTTGTGACGTGTTGGTGGAAGCGGCCAACACAGATAAGGATATTGTGGTCCTTTGCAGTGATTCCAGAGGTTCCGCCTCCCTGACAAACTTTGCTAATGCCCACCCCGACCAGTTTGTGGAAACCGGCATTGCCGAGCAGAATTTGGTTTCCATGGCGGCAGGCCTGGCCTCCTGCGGGAAAAAAGCCTTTGCGGCCTCTCCGGCCTGCTTCCTTTCCACCCGCAGCTTTGAGCAGTGCAAGGTGGATGTGGCCTATTCCAATACCAATGTCAAGCTCATCGGTATCAGCGGCGGCATCAGCTACGGCTCTCTCGGCATGACCCATCACTCCGCCCAGGATATCGCGGCCTTGGCGGCAGTGCCCAATATGCGGGTTTATCTGCCCAGCGACCGGCTGCAAACCGAGATTCTCATCAAGGAGCTGCTCAAAGACAATAAGCCTGCCTATATCCGGGTGGGAAGAAACGCGGTAGAGGATGTCTACGAAGAGGGCAACGTCCCCTTTGTTATGGATAAAGCCACCTGTGTCCATGAGGGCAATGACATCGCGATCATCGCCACCGGTGAAATGGTGAAGCCTTCCCTGGACGCGGCAAAAATGCTGGAGGCAGAGGGCATCAGCTGCCGGGTACTGGATATGTACAGCGTAAAACCCATCGATAAAGAGGCGGTAATCCAGGCGGCAGAGGAGACCCAGGCCATCATTACGGTGGAGGAGCACAGCATTTTCGGAGGGCTGGGCTCTATGGTCTGCCAGATCGTATCGGAACACTGCCCCAAAAAGGTTGTCAACATGGCGCTGCCTGACGAGCCGGCTATTGCAGGAAACTCAGCGGAGGTTTTCGGCTACTATGGCCTGGACAAAGAAGGAATTGCCAAAACAGCGCGGAAGCTGATGGAGAAATAGCCGCCATTTGAGGGTGAAAGACCCAATAGAGACAGAAAGAAGGATGACGCGATGCAGGAAAAGTATATCCTTTCTATTGACCAGAGCACGGCTGGGACCAAGGCGCTGCTCTTTGACAACAAGGGGGACCTGATCTGCCGCAGCGATAAAAGCCACCGCCAGATCATTGATGAAAAGGGCTGGGTGGAACACGATCCCGAAGAAATCTACCGCAACACCGTGGAGGCGGTGAAGGCAGTGGTAGAAAAGGCGGGGATTGATAAAAGCCTTATTGTAGGGGTCGGCATCAGCAATCAGCGGGAAACCGCTATGGCCTGGGACCGCGGCACGGGAAAACCAGTTTACAACGCCATTGTTTGGCAGTGCGCCCGGGGAGAGGCCATCTGCAAAGAGATTGAGAAAGCAGGCCATGCCGAGGAGATCAGAAAGGCCACAGGGCTCAATCTTTCCCCCTATTTTTCAGCGGCAAAGCTGGCTTGGATTCTGCAGAATGTCCCCGGTGTCAAGGAAAAAGCCCAGGCAGGGGAGCTGTGTATGGGCACCATGGATAGCTGGGAGGTTTTTCGGCTCACCGGCGGGAAATCCTTTAAAACCGATTATTCCAACGCCTCCCGCACCCAGATGTTTAACATCTTTGACCTCACCTGGGATGAGCATATTTGCTCCCTCTTTGGCATTGACACGGCATGTCTTGCCCAGGTCTGCGACACCAACGCAAATTATGGAGAGACGGATTTTGAGGGCTTCCTGCCCCATCCCATCCCCATCCACGGGGTCATCGGGGATTCCCATGGGGCCCTGTTTGGCCAGGGCTGCCTGCAAAAGGGCATGATTAAGACAACCTACGGCACAGGATCCTCGGTGATGATGAACATCGGCGAGACGCCTATGCTCAGCGCCAGCGGGGTGGTGACCTCCATCGCCTGGGGGATGGACGGCCGGGTGGAATATGTGTTGGAAGGAAATATCAACTACACTGGCGCTGTGATGAAGTGGATTGTGGAGGACCTAGGGCTCCTTGCCTCCCCCAAGGAGGCGTCGAAAACCGCCATGGCCGCCAACGAGGAGGATGAAACCTATCTGGTTCCCGCCTTCACCGGCTTGGGCGCTCCCTATTGGGACTCGGACGCCAAAGCGGTGATCTATGGCATGACCCGGACTACCGGCAAAAACGAGATTGTCCGGGCTGCCGAGGACTGCATTGTCTATCAGATCGCGGATATTATCGGTATCATGAGCCGGGAATCCGGCATCTCCATTGATTCCCTTCGGGTGGATGGCGGCGCTTCCCGGGATCGTTATCTCATGCAGTTTCAAAGCGACATTTTAGGCATCCCGGTGCGGGTGGCCAGTGTAGAGGAACTTTCCGGTGTAGGTGCAGCTTATACCGCCGGCCTCGCTTTGGGCGTCTACACCAAGGAGGTCTTTGAGCGGATGACCCGGCAGGATTACCTGCCGCAAATGGATGCCGCCACCCGGGCGAAAAAGCGGGCCGGCTGGGATAAAGCCCTTTCGGTCGTCCTGACGAAATAACCGCCCGCTGGAAAAGAAAGACCAAATAGCTTGAATAAAGCGGGGCCGCTGTCTGCGGCCCCCATGTATTACTGTCAGAAAAGAGAGGGGTCATACAGATGAAAAAAACAGGTATACTCAACAGCCAGCTGTCTGGTATGATTGCGGCGCTGGGGCACAAGGACCTTGTGATGATCGGCGACGCCGGGATGCCCATCCCCAAGGGGGTGCCCATTGTGGATTTGGCGGTGACCAGGGGGGTTCCCACCTTTGCCCAGGTGTTTGAAGCGGTCATGGAAGAAATGTGCGCTGAGCATTACTTTGTCGCGGAGGAAACCCAGGGGGCAAATCCCGCTATCTGGTCCCTGCTGCAAAATACCCTTTCGGGACTTTCCTATGACACTATGCCCCACGAGGAACTAAAGGCCATGAGCCAGAATGTGAAATTTGCTATCCGCACCGGAGAATTTTCTTCTTTTGCCAATGTTATTTTGCGGGCAGGTGTGGTATTCTAGAGGTGACGGAATCCCCGTCCATTAAAAAGCGGAAAGGCGGGAACTCAGTGGCCCAATACAAGGTTGTTTTTTCTGATGTAGATGGAACTTTGCTGAATACGGATAACGAACTGACCCAGCTGACCCAAAAGGCCATCGGGAGGCTGAAAGAGCGGAAGATTCCCTTCGTCATTGTTTCGGCTAGGAGCCCATCTGGTATCTATCACATCCTGGAAGAAAATGATTTTCGCAGCCCCATTATTGCATACAGTGGGGCGCTGATTTTGGATGAGGAACGGAAACCTCTCCATCAGCATGCCATGACCTATGGCCAGGCAAAAGCCGTCCTAGACTACATAGAGGGCCACAGGCTGGATGCAAGCTGGGGTGTCTACTCGGTGGATGACTGGATTGTCAAGGTCAAGGACGACCCCCGGGTAAAAACGGAGGAGGACGCGGTAAAGGCCCAGGCCAGGGAGGGAACCATGGACTCCCTACCCAAGGACGCTATGGTACACAAAATCCTGTGCATGTGCGGGCCAGGGAAGATCCTGGGGATTGAGCAGCAGCTCAAAAAGGCCTTCCCGGAGCTTTCCATTGTCAAATCCTCCGACATCCTTCTGGAGGTCATGGCCGGAGGGGTCAACAAGGCCAAGGCCGTCCGCTGGCTCTGCGGTTTCTGGGGGGTAGACATTCGGGAGGCCATCGCTTTCGGGGACAACTACAATGACCTGGAGATGCTGGAGGCCGCCGGTTACGGCACCGCCATGGGAAATGCCCCGGAGGATATCCGGAAAAAGGTCGGACGGGTTACGAAGGACAACGATCACGATGGCATCTACTATGCCTTAGAGGAACTGGGACTTTGAATAAGGATTCTTATAGAACAAAAGCCTGGAGAGATCATTACGATTTCTCCAGGCTTTTTTGTGATTGTCTAATGGCGTATGACACAATAAAGCACATATGGCCAAAACGCTTGCCGCCTTACCTCTACCATCCATCCCTGGGCGAGACGGCATTTCCTCGTTGTGTTACTTCAACTTGGAAAGGATTTCTTTTTTAAAAAGCTCTTCTGTGGTATCCGGGGAAAAGGAGAAGAGGGTGTCGTCAATGGTGACGCAGACACCTTTCTGGCAATTCCCTGTGCAGAAGGTCCCAGCCATATGGACCTGGTCCTCCAGATGATTTTCTTTGACCAAGCGCTGCAACGTCTCCAATACATAATGGGAACCTTTTACGTGACAAGCGCTTCCTAAGCATACTGTAACTGTCATTAGGATAGTGCCTCCCCTAAAAGAAAATTAGTGTTTTTCCTCACGGCGTTCAATGGCCCGGTTGCGGAAGTACAAGCCGATATCGGTGCAGACCAGGATGACGTTGGGGAAATAGAACCAGAATGCCAGGTTGTAGGTCTGGGTCATGCACTTGGCGATAATGCCGCAAACGTAACCGAAGGCGATAAAACACATAAAGAGCAAACTTTTACCCTTGGTAGATTTGGAACGGACCGAACGGACAATGGACAGAGGCCAGGAAATTCCAAAGCTGATAATCATAATCGTCTCAAAAATTTCTGCAACAGAAGGCATAACTGCTTCCTCCCAGTAGTTAAATTATTTATTTCTCCGATAATCCGGCAGGAGTTTCGGAGAGACCATATCGCTGGTAATACCAGCTTCCTTCATTTCCTTGGCGTAAGCGTCCACGTGAGCCAGGGTCAAGGCGCCAACCGTGGTTTCTTTCGCTTTGGCAGAAGCGTTGCGGCCTGCGTTACGGCCGAATACAATGATGTCCAGCAGGGAATTGCCCATCAGCCGGTTGCGGCCATGGATACCGCCGACAGCCTCGCCTGCCACAAACAGGTTTTCGATGCTGCTCTGGCCGTTGCTGGAGATATCGATACCGCCGTTTTGATAGTGCAGGGTGGGGTAAACCAGAATAGGCTCTTTGCGGATATCGATATCATATTTTGCAAACATACGCATCATAGCCGGAATGCGTTTTTCGATGGTGCCTTCGCCGCCTTTGAGCTCGATCATAGGAGTGTCCAGCCATACGCCGGTACCTTCCGGTGTGGCAACACCTTTGCCGCGGTCGGAGCATTCACGGATGATGGAAGCCGCGGAAACATCGCGGGTTTCCAGGGGATGCATAAAGACCTCGCCGTCTACATTGATGAGTTTCGCTCCCAGGGAACGCACCTTTTCCGTAACCAGAGCGCCGAAGATCTGTTCTGGATAGGCCGCGCCGGTGGGATGATACTGCAAGGTGTCCGGATACAGCAGTTTGGCTCCGGCACGATAGGCCAGTACCAGGCCGTCAGCGGTTGCACCATAGTGGTTGGAGGTGGGGAAGCCCTGGTAATGCAGGCGTCCAGCGCCGCCGGTGGCAATGACCACTGTCTTTGCCCGGGCGATCAGGATCTCCTGCGTTTCCATGTTCAGCAGAACAGCACCAGCCGCTTTGCCGTTTTCATCCAAGATCAGCTCAATGGCAGCGGTAAAGTCCACAACAGGGATCTCACGGTTGAGCACTTCATCCCGGAGGGTACGCATGATTTCTGCACCGGAATAGTCCTTAGCTGCATGCATTCTCTTGCGGGAAGTGCCGCCGCCGTGGGTGGTAATCATGGTGCCGTCAGGTGCTTTGTCAAATTCCACACCCAGATCATTGAGCCACTGGATAGCCTCAGGTGCTTCGGTGACCAGTTTATAGAGCAGTTCCGGTTTAGCGGCAAAATGGCCGCCGCCGAATGCGTCCAGATAGTGGACAGCCGGGCTGTCATTGGGCTTATCAGCCGCCTGGATGCCGCCTTCTGCCATCATGGTGTTGGCGTCGCCAATCCGCAGCTTGGTAACAATCATCGCCTTCGCGCCGGCGTTGTCAGCCTCGATGGCAGCAGATGCGCCGGCGCCGCCGCCGCCGATGATCAGCACATCCACGTCGTAATCCACATGGCTTAGATCAATTTGATCCGGCTGGATTCGGCTGTTGGCCTGCAGCAGGGCAGCCAGTTCCTTAGGCACCTTTTCCCCTTTATTGGGGCCGATGGCCAGGACATCAAACTCTTCCTGTCTGTAGTCGGGATGATAGGTTTTCAGGAGGGTGTCCTTTTCTTCCGCGGTCATTCTTCTGGGCTCCAGCACAGCGTTGGCCTCGCGGTTGGCCTCCACCTTTTTCATGGATTCCAGCATTTCTTTTGTATACATGAACTGGCCCTCCTTATTTCTCGATATCTCTGTGGTTGTAAAGTTCCTGCATTTCTTCCAACGGCTTCTGCATCAGGCCTTCCAGCAGCTCTTTGAAGTCGCCGTTTTTGATCTCGCGGACCCGGTTTTCCAGATGCTCCGACTTGGGAGCCAGGTATTTACCGTTGAGACGGCGGGCCAGCATGGCTACCTGCGGATGGGAGATTCCGGCCGGACAGCGGGAGGAGCAGACACCGCACATGACGCAGTCAAAGGACTCCTCAGCGCATTTTTCAAAGTCGCCCCGCTGGGCATAGGCGATATACTGCATAACGTTAAGATCCTGGGTGCAGCTCTTGGTGCAGGCGTTGCAGCCGATACACGCATAGATTTCAGGATACAGCTGCATCATAATCTGCTGGGTGGGAGATACCTTTTCGATGTCGTACACCTGCTTGACCAGGGGGAAGAAGGGCAGGGTAGCGACATACATGTTATCTTCTACCTTGGTCTGGCAGGCCAGACAGGCTTTCAGCTCCCGGTCGCCCTTAATACGGTAGATGGTGGCGCAGGCGCCGCAGAAGCCGTTGCGGCATCCACATCCGCGGATCAGCTGGTAGCCTGCGTATTCCATCGCTTTCATAATGGTCAGATTGGAGGGAACTTCATATTGTTTTCCCATGAGAAAAATATGAACCATTGTTTCCATTGCGCTACTCTCCTTTTTAATACTCGTTGGGAAGCTCGTCCAGCTGGTCAAAGCGGAATACCGGACCGTCTTTGCACACATACTTGCTGCCGATGTTGCAGCGACCACACTTGCCAACGCCGCACTTCATACGCAGCTCCATGGTGGTGTATACCTGTGTCTCCTGGAAGCCGAGCTCCTTCAGGCCCTGCAGGGTAAATTTAATCATTACCGGAGGACCGCACATGAGCACCGTTTTGTTTAGATCCGGCTGGAGCTCTTTGACATAGTTGGGGACAAAGCCCACATGTCCATCCCAGCCCTCTTGGGGACGGTCGATGGTCAGGTTGACCTCAACGCCCTCGTCGGCCATCCATTCGTCCAGGATTTCCCGATAGTCTACCAGGTCATCCTTAGAGCGGGAACCGTAAACGATCTGAATGCTGCCGTAATTGGCACGGTTATCGCGCACATAGTTGATAACGGAGCGCAGCGGAGCCAGGCCGATACCGCCGGCGATAAAGAGAAGGTCCTTCCCTTTGAGGGCGGTTTCTACCGGGAAGCTGTTACCGTAAGGCCCGCGGATGGTAATCTGTTGGCCAACGTCCATGGCATGGAGCCAGTCGGTTAAACAACCGCATTTTTTAATACTAAACTCCATAAACTCCGTGTTGGTAGGGGAAGAGGTAATGGAGAACATTGCTTCGCCTACCCCAGGGATGGAGAGCATAGCGCATTGGCCGGGCATGTGGTCAAAGACCTTTTTGCCGTCCAGGCCAACCACGCGGAAAGTTTTGACGTCAGGTGTATCGATGCGGATATCGGTCACGACGCCAATCTTGGGAATTAAAGTTTCAGCGTTCATTTGGTATCTCCCTCCAGTGTTTTCGCGACCTTCACAATATTCATGGAGATCGGGCATTTGGCAAGGCAGCGGCCGCAGCCGACGCAGCCATACTCGCCGTCATTGTTGGCGGGGAAGTAGACCAGCTTATGCATAAAGCGCTGGCGGAAACGTTCCAGCTGGGTCAAGCGGGGATTTCCGTGGGCCATTTTGGTGAAATCGGAATACATGCAGGAATCCCAGCAGCGGAAGCGGGTAATTCCGTTTCCGGTGTTGAAGTCCCGGATGTCATAACACTGGCAGGTGGGACAAACAAAGGTACAGGTACCGCAGCCCAGGCAGCTTTCTGAAAGCTCGGCCCACTTGGGAGAATCGAAAACCTTGAGAAGGACGTCGCCGCCATAGCTCTGGGTAGAGAAGCTGGCCAGAGGCAGTTTTTTCATCAATGCAGAAGTGGCTTCCTGCTGACTTGCTACCGCTTCATCGCCGCCTTCTTCCAGCAGGCCGGCAGCCAGATCGACAAATTGCTGGCCCTTTTCCGTCAAAACGGAGAGGTAGAGGTTCTCCTCATCCATCCAGCAGCTGACATCCCCTTCAGGACGGGTGGGATCAATGCCAAAGCTGGTGCAGAAGCAGGTTTCCTCAGGACGGGTACAGGCCATGCTGACCACAATACCGTGTTCCCGACGGGACTGGTAGTAGGTGTCCACCGGATCGGCCAGGAAGACTTTGTCCAGGATGGAAAAGCTGCGGGCGTCACAGGCGCGAACCCCGAAGATGACAAAATCGTCATGCTCTGTGCGGGGGTCGATGATCTCGATTTCCTTGCCCTTGACCTTAAAGTCAACTAAGTTTTCGGTCTGGGGGAAGAAGAAATCTTTGGCGCTGCGCACGGTGTTGAGGGCCTGGCTCAGTTTTGCGCCCTCGGTCCATTTTTGATATTTGGCCTGACCGCTTGCATCGTCCACCGGTAGGTAAAGGGCCCGGTCAGCAGAAATAGCGGCAAACAGGTCGTCTAATTTTGCAAGGGAAAGTTTCAGCATGGCTTATTTTCCCTCCCTTTCATATACAATGCCGGGCTCTACATCGCCCTCGGTATAATTGGTGAGGGGAGCACGGCTGTCGGTATCGGCGCCGGCTTGGTAATCGCCGTAGAAGGTGTCAATATCCTTGATAAATTTCCGGTTGAGCAGGTGCAGCGGGATATTCTGAGGGCAGACACGGGAACATTCTCCGCAGTCGGTGCAGCGGCCCGCCACATGGAAGGCGCGGATAATGTGGAACATGTTTTCTTCAAAGCTATCAGCCGCAGCCTTTTGAGCAATGCCGGAAGCGTCGTTGTCGAACACGCATTTTTCACAGGAGCAGGCGGGACATACATTGCGGCAGGCGTTGCAGCGGATGCAGCGGGAAAGCTCGCCCCGCCAGAACTCAAAGCGCTCGTCGGGAGTCATAGCCTCCAGTTTGGCTACCATATCGAAGCGATGGCTGTCCAGTACCTCACCATCTTCTCCGATGAGCTCATCGTAAGCTACATGTTTTTTGCTCTTGCAGTTGAGGCAGCGCTCCGGCAGCACGTTTTTCTTGGCCACCGTTTGCTCACCGTAGAGGGTATCTACCACAAACTGGTCGCCCTCGGAGGAGATGCCCAGAATGCCTTTGATGCCCTTGGCTTTGAGGGCTTCTCCGTCGGTTTTTCCGTCGCAGGGAATACCCACTGCATACACATTTTCCCGCACAATGCGGTGTTCCTTGATCAGCTGGTTAAAGCTGTATGTATCACAGGGCTTCAAAAAGACCAGGACCTTACCCGGCTTGCGGGACTCCTTGATCAGATATTTGGAAAGGTTGTTTCCGCAGAAATCGTTGGCGACAAAGCCGTTGTCGATCTCCTCTACGCTCTCAAAGACAGCAGGGGTTACGTCATAGACAAACTCGCCGGTTTTCCAGCCCAACACACGGTCGACGGTGGAGTTCTGGAGCAGTTCCTTGGCTTTTGCAATGATTACTTCTTGCATCTCAGATCCTCCAATCTCTTATTCTCGCCCAGTTTGGTCACGGCGGCAACAAATTCATTCATAGTCTGAGCAAACTTGGCGCCTTCCGCAGCGGAAACCCATTCCACACGGGTGCGCTCTTTCTCAATGCCCAGATAGTCCAGCATGGAGAACAGCAGGGTCATGCGGCGGCGGGCATAGTAGTTGCCGGTGGTGTAATGGCAGTCGCCGGGATGGCAACCGCAGAGGATTACACCATCAGCACCCCGCTGGAAAGCGCGAAGGATAAACATGGGGTTGACCCGGCAGGAGCAGGGAACCCGGATGATCTTGACATCAGCGGGATAGTTGAGGCGGTTGGTTCCCGCCAGGTCCGCGCCTGCATAGGAACACCAGTTGCAGCAAAATGCGACGATTTTGGGCTTGAATTCTTTTACTTCATGTTGCATATTGCATCCACCTCCGCCATAATTTGGCTATTCGAGAAGCCTTTCAGATCCATTGCACCAGACGGGCAGGCTACGGTACAAGCGCCGCATCCCTGGCAGACAGCCTCGTTGACCGAAGCTACGCGGCGGATTGCCGTGGTCCGGTCGGGCATGACAAACTCTTTATCCAAATAGGTAATAGCGCCGTAGGGGCAAACCTTTTCGCAGGACGAGCAGCCATTGCACATCAATTCGTCGGAATGAGCCACACAGGGGTTGCAGGTCAGCTTGTTCTTGGCCAGAAGTCCGATGACCTTGGCCGCAGCCGCGCCAGCTTGGGAAACGGTCTCCGGAATATCCTTGGGACCCTGGCAAGTGCCGGAAAGGAAGATACCAGCGGTGGGGCTTTCTACCGGACGCAGCTTGGGATGAGCTTCGGTAAAGAAGTCGTTGGTATCCATGCTGGCTGTGAGCATGGTTCCCAGGGAACGGGCGCTCTTATCGGGCTCAATAGCGGCGGCCAACACCACCATATCGGCGTCAATATGAAGCTGTTCGTTGGAGATCAGGTCGGAAGCCTGCAC
>CAJFSX010000015.1 GCA_904419775.1 Candidatus Pararuminococcus gallinarum
CTTTGCCATCTCCTTTATCTACAACAACCGCGCCAAGGTAAATCCCCTGCACATCGTCTTCTGGGGCTGCCTCTTCTCCACCATCATCGGCATTCCCTTTTTCTTTATTTATCCGCCCCACTTTACCGCCCTGGGCACTGTCGCCGTCATCATGATGGGCAGTGTCCATCTGGGGATTCCTTATATTCTCTATGGGCTGGCCATTCAGCATTGCAGCGCTCTCAACGCCTCCATTGCCACCATGATCGAGCCCATCCTCACCCCCATTTGGGCTTTTCTCATTGTGGGGGAAATGCCCGGAAAATATGCCCTCTACGGCGCCATCCTGGTCATGTTGGTTATCTCCCTTTACAGCATTTCCAATGCCCGGGCCGCTCAAAAAGAGTCTTAGTTTGTAAATATCGCATCCGCTCTGCCAGGGCGGATGCCTTCTTTTTCATGGAAGAAAGCCCTGTACCGGCGCCCATCTTTTTCCAAAAGTCCTCTCTCCGGGGGCTTTTTTGTTGAAAGGGCCCGCAATTGCGTGTATAATAGCACATAGATCACTTTGGATGGGGAGGATACCAATTTGGAAAAGCAATTCCTGATGGGCAACGAAGCGATCGGCCTTGCCGCCATCGGCGCAGGGGTCAGCTTTGTGTCCGGTTATCCCGGAACGCCCTCAACTGAAATATTAGAAACCGTCGCCAAACACAATCCCGGCGACATTTACGTAGAATGGTCCGTCAATGAAAAAGCCGCCATGGAAGCCGCCGCCGGCGCCGCTTATGCAGGTGCCCGGACCATGGTCACCATGAAGCAGGTGGGGCTCAATGTCGCCTCTGACCCGCTGATGAGCCTTGCATATATCGGAGTCAAAGGCGGCATGGTTATTGTTGTGGCCGACGACCCTGGCCCCATCTCCTCCCAGACCGAGCAGGACACCCGTCACTTTGCCCGGTTTTCCAAGCTGCCGGTCTTTGACCCCAGCTCTCCGGAGGAGGCCTACGCCATGGTGCGGGACGCCTTCGAGCTCTCGGAGAAATACCACACGCCGGTATTCCTGCGCCCCACCACCCGGGTTTGCCATGGCTGTGCCTCCATCGAGATACAGGAGCCGCTTCCTCGGAAAAAGCCGGAGGGCTTTGTCAAAGACCCCAAGTGGGTGATCTTCCCCCGGCTTTCCTTCCAGCGCCATGGAGAGATTGAAGTCACCCTACCCCAGATGGGAGAAGAACTCTCCCATAGCCCCTTTAACCGGATGGAGGAGGCGCAAAAGGCCTCTTCCCACAGCCGGTACGGCATCGCCGCCGGCGGTATCAGCTATGAGTATGTAAAGGAGGCTCTGGGCGGTACCGATGTACGGCTTCTGAAGGTAGGAACCCCCCATCCCTTCCCCGAATCTATGGCTCTGCGGTTTCTGGAGGGGCTGGATCAGGTGCTGGTCCTAGAGGAGCTGGATCCGGTCATCGAGCGGGAGCTTGTCTACCTTTGCGGTAAGCATCATCTGGATGTACAGATTAAGGGCAAGCTCACCGGTGATGTCAAATCCGCCGGTGAAAACACTGTAGAATCGGTGAAAGCTTCCATCTCCGCCTTTTTCGGGGTGACCCTGCCCGCTCCTGCGCCAGAAGAACTCCCCCCATTGCCTGTCCGGCCGCCGGTCCTCTGCGCCGGATGTCCTCACCGCGCCTCCTTCTACGCAGTGAAGCAGGCCATGAAGGGCAAAAAGGCCGTGTTTTCCGGGGATATCGGCTGCTATACCCTGGGCAACGCCATGCCCCTGGATATGGTGGACACCTGCCTTTGTATGGGCGCCGGCGTCACCATCGCCCAGGGCATCCACCGGGTAGAACCGGACACTGTCAATTTCGCTTTTATCGGCGACTCCACCTTCTTTGCCTCCGGCATCACCGGGGTGGTCAACGCCGTTTATAATCAGACCGACATCGTCCTCATTGTGCTAGACAATTCCACCACTGCTATGACCGGCCATCAGCCCCATCCCGGCACCGGACGCACCATGATGGGCGAAGTTTCCGCCGCTGTCAGCATCCCCGCAGTGCTAAAGGCCATCGGGGTCAAATCGGTGGTCACCGTCGATCCTCTGGATCTTGCCGCCGCGGTGGAGGCGGTACAAAACGCCGTCAAGGTCAAAGGCGTTTCCGCCGTCATCTTCCGCTCCCCCTGCATCGCCGTCACAAAGCCCTCCCCTGGCTACACTGTGGACCCGGCCAAGTGCATCGGCTGCAAAAAATGCATCCGGGAACTGGGATGTCCCGCTCTCATCTGGCAGGAAAAGAAGGCGGCCATTGAGCCATCCTTGTGCTATGGCTGTTCCATCTGTGCCCAGGTATGCCCCTGCGGCGCCATCACCCTGACAGGAGGTGACAGCAAATGAACGTCAGCATCATGCTCTCCGGCGTAGGAGGTCAGGGAACCATCCTCGCCTCCAAACTCATTGCCCAGGCCGCCATGGAAAAGGGTCTCTCCGCCCGCACCGCCGAGACCATCGGCATGGCCCAGCGGGGCGGCTGCGTGGTCAGCCATGTCCGCATCGGGGAGGAAATCCACTCTCCCATGATCCCCATAAAGGGAGCGGACCTGATCCTGGGGTTTGAACCTGCGGAAGCAGTCCGCTGCCTGCCCTATCTGAAAGAGGGCGGAGCCGTGGTGGTCAGCGCCAAGGAGGTAAAGCCTGTCACCGCCGCTTTGGGCGGCACCGATTACCGCGCCCAGGATATGCTGGACTTTCTCCGTCAAAAGGTGGGGAATGTGGTCGTGGTGGATACCGAAGCCATCTGCCGGGAATGCGGCAGCGCTAAGGTTCTCAACACTGCCCTGTTGGGCGCTGCTGCCGCCACCGGCAAGCTGGGCCTTACTCCAGAAGAAATAGAAGGGGCTCTGAAAAAGCGCCTTCCTGAAAAGCTGATTCCCATGAATTTACAGGCCCTCCGCGCCGGAGCCCAGGCCAGAGTAGGAGAATAACGCCATGAAAATGAAAGAGTTCCAGTTCGAACTGATTAAAAAGCAGCTAAAAAAACTGACCGCTATCCCCGGCGGGTTCTATCAAAAGAAATTTGAGGGGATTGATATCGACGCCATCCAGTCCCAGGAGGACTTTGAAAAGCTTCCCTTTTCCTGGAAAGGCGATCTGCGGGAAGCCTATCCACTGGGATTGCAGGCGGTGCCTGACAGCGAGATTGTCCGCATCCACTCCTCCTCCGGCACCACCGGGACGCCGGTTATCATCCCCTACACCCGCAAGGATGTAGAGGACTGGGCTATTATGTTCAAGCGCTGCTATGAGACGGCGGGGGTCACCCCCTTAGACCGGATCCAGATCACCCCGGGCTATGGACTGTGGACGGCAGGCATCGGCTTTCAGGCCGGGGCAGAGCTTTTGGGTTCTATGGTCATCCCCATGGGGCCGGGCAACACCGACAAACAGCTGCGGATGATGCAGGACCTGAAAGCTACTGTACTTTGCGCCACCTCCTCCTATGCCCTGCTTCTGGCGGAGGAAATCGCCAAACGGGGGATCACCGATCAGATTCACCTGACCAAGGGCATCATCGGTTCCGAGCGGTGGGGCGAAAAGATGAGAAAGCGCATTGCCGCCGAATTGGGAGTCAAGCTCTATGATATCTACGGCTTGACTGAGGTCTATGGCCCCGGCATCGGCATGAGCTGCGACTACGAATGCGGCATGCATTACTGGGACGACTATATCTACTGCGAGATTGTGGACCCCAAGACAGGGGAAATTCTTCCCGATGGAGCCATTGGAGAGCTTGTCATCACCACCCTGCGCAAAGAAGGGGCTCCTCTCATCCGGTACCGGACTCACGACCTCACCCGCTTTTTGCCTGGGGAATGCCAGTGCGGCCTGCCCTATCCCCGCATCGACACCCTCATCGGCCGTACCGACGACATGATTAAGGTCAAGGGGGTCAACATTTTCCCCAGCCAGATTGACGAGCTTTTAAGCACCATCGAAGGCGCTTCCAGCGAATATCAGGTCATGATCGACCACCTGGGCGGCCGGGATATCCTGACCCTCTTTGTGGAGGCAAATCCCGAGGTGGACAAAGCCGCTCTGGAGCGCAACATCAAGTTCCGCTTTAAAGAGAAGATCGGCATTTCCATCGCCTGCAAGCCGGTGGAAATCGGAGACCTTCCCCGCAGTGAGAAAAAATCCACCCGCATCTTCGACAACCGTTACTAAGTCTGTTTTGTATCTTCTAACAAGACGGATATTCCCGAGGGAATATCCGTCTTTTGCGTTATGGAGAGTTTTTTGTCCTTTTTCAAAAAAACATGGCGTCGGGCACCGATTTGAGATATAATGAAGATCGTGCCTGTGAGTTTTCTCACATCTGAGAAAGGAAGTTTTATCATTGTCTTATCTGCAACTGATTCGGGATTTTGTCCCCTCCTGTGAGCAGGAAGCGGGGGATCAGCGTCTCATGCTTCAGCTCGCCGAACCTGATCCTGACTTCTTGCTTCTCCGCCAGTGCCTTCACGCCCATTTCACCCCCTCCGGACTGGTTTTTAACCCCGCTTTGGACAAGGTCCTTCTTGTCCACCACAACATCTATCACACTTGGAGCTGGACCGGAGGACACGCAGACGGAAATTCCGACTTTGCGGAAGTGGCCCTGCGGGAAGCCTGGGAGGAAACCGGCCTAAGGGCACGGCTTCTCTCTCCGCAGATTGCCTCTTTGGATGTACTGCCTGTCTTCGGACATATCAAAAAGGGAGAGTATGTCAGCGCCCATCTTCATCTATGCCCTTCCTTTTTGCTGGTGGCGGAAGAAGAGACTCCCATCGTCTGCCCGGAGGAAAACAGCGGTGTAGCCTGGTTTCCTCTCAAGGAGGTGGCCCATGCGTCAGGGGAAGCATGTATGATCCCCATTTATGAGAAACTCATCTCCCGGGCAAAAAAGCTCAAAAAGGAATCATGTCAATGAAAGATACATCTTCTCTTCGCAACCTTCTGCCGGCTTGGCAGAAGGGCCTTTCCCTGATCCCCTCCCCACTGCTCGCCTGGTACGATCAAAGCGCCCGGGTCCTGCCCTGGCGCTCCGATCCACAGCCCTACCATGTCTGGGTTTCTGAAATCATGCTCCAGCAGACCCGGGTGGGGGCGGTCAAGCCCTATTTCGACCGGTTTTTGACCGCTCTTCCCACCATCCAAAGCCTGGCGCAGGCTCCGGAGGATCAACTTCTCAAGCTCTGGGAGGGTTTGGGCTACTATAATCGGGTCCGCAACCTGAAAAAGGCCGCCATCCAGGTGGTGGAGCGCTATGGAGGGGCCCTGCCCGCCGATTTTGACGCGCTGCGCGCCCTGCCCGGCATCGGGGATTATACAGCGGGAGCCATCGCCTCCATCGCCTTTGGCATTCCGGTGCCCGCTGTAGACGGCAATGTGCTGCGGGTGGCCTCCCGCGTCCTGTGCAGCCGGGAAGATATTTCCAAGGAAAACGTCAAAAAAGCCATGGCCCAGGCCATCTCCGCCATCCTGCCCCGGGAGCGGGTAGGGGATTTTAACCAGGCCCTTATGGAGCTAGGCGCTATGATCTGCCTCCCCAACACCCCACCCCGATGCCTTCTCTGCCCGCTGCAGGGGGTATGTGAAGGCTTTTTACAGGGGATGGCGGAGGAACTCCCGGTAAAAGCCGCTAAAAAACCGCCAAAAACGGAGAAAAAAACGGTCTGCGTCTTGATTTATGATGGAAAAGTAGCCCTGCGCCGCCGGCCTGCCTCCGGTCTGCTGGCGGGAATGTGGGAACTTCCTCACTGGGAAGGGCATCATGGTGCCAATGAAATGAAGGGCCTGTTAGCAACATCCGGTATCCAAGCTGGAGAAATGAAACCCCTTCCCCCTGCCCGCCATATCTTCACCCACCGTGTTTGGGAAATGGAGGGATTGGCCGTCCACTGTCAGGCTGACGTCCTGCCAGAAGGCTGGGTGTGGGTCTCCCTAGAGGAACTGGCCGAGCAATATGCTCTTCCCGGAGCTTTTTCCTCTTTTGCCCGGTTGCTGCCGGGACTTATCGGGCCGTCATCCACGGCCCCATCAAACCCATGAAAGGAAGATTTTGTTGGAACATCCAACTCTCATCAATAGTTATGCCAAGGGATTCCGGGACGGAATCCCCATTGGGCTGGGATACCTGTCTGTCTCCTTTACCTTTGGCATGATGGCCGTCTCCATGGGGCTGCCGGTCTGGGCCGCTGTCCTCATTTCCATGACCAACCTGACCTCAGCAGGCCAGTTTGCCGGGCTCTCGCTCATTGTCTCCGGCGCACCAATGGTAGAGATGGCGCTGACCCAGTTCATCATCAATCTGCGGTATGCCCTCATGTCCCTCTCCCTCTCCCAGAAGCTGGACAAGACGGTTACCACCTTTGAGCGCTGTCTCATCGCCTTTGGCAATACCGACGAAATCTTTGCCGTCTCCTCCGGACAAAAGGGGACGGTGGGCAAGCGGTATATGGCGGGGCTGATCACCGCCCCCTACCTTGGCTGGACCTTGGGCACCCTCATTGGCGCCGCCGCCAGCACCATCCTTCCCACTTCCATCCGGACAGCGCTGGGGATCGCTATCTACGGCATGTTTATCGCCATCATTGTGCCGCCGGCAAAACATCTCAAATCTGTGCGGATTGTCCTTGCGATCTCGGTCGTTCTCAGCTGCCTGTTTGCTTGGCTTCCCCTGCTCAAAAATATTTCCAGCGGATTTGTTATCATTATCTGTACCATCCTAGCCGCCGCCTTCGGCGCAAAATTTTTCCCGGTAGAGGAGGCTGAGTAATGGATATTCCCCGCTTTTTACTCTATGTCCTGGTGATGGCAGGGGTCACCTATCTTATCCGCATGCTGCCTCTGGCCATCTTCCGCAAAAAAATCGAGAGCAAATTTATCAAGTCCTTTTTATTTTATGTTCCCTACGCCGTTTTAGGCGCCATGACCTTTCCGGCTATCCTTTCTTCCACCGGTTCCCTTTGGTCTGCCTTAGCCGGATTTGCCGTGGCCATCGTGCTGGCCATCCGGGAAAAGGGGCTGCTCACCGTGGCCATGTCCGCCTGTGGCACCGTGTTTTTGGTGGAGCTTGCCATGAGGCTGTGGATCGCCTAAATTTTCCAAAGAAAAAATAAAAGCCGGCTGCTTGCCGGCTTTTATTTTTTCTTTATGCCATCGTCGATTCTGGTTTAGGTGTTTTTCTCTCAGCACGGATCTTATCTACCCGGCGCTCTGACATGCTTAGCACCGTGAATTCTACCCCGCCTACAGTGACGGAGGGATGCTCGTTCTCCTCCGGAATACGGCCCAACTGACCGGTAATATAGCCACCGATGGTGTCGTAGTCATCTTCGTCATCAATCTTGATCTCAAAGAGCCGTTCCACCTCTTCAATATCAGTGGTCCCGTCAATGGTAAAAACATTGTCTGAGAGCTTGGAGATATCCTCCTCTTCCTCGTCGTATTCGTCCTGGATACTGCCCATGACAGATTCCACCACGTCCTCCATGGTGACTACGCCAGAGGTGCCGCCGTATTCATCCACCACAATGGCAAACTGCATCTTTTCCGCCTTGAGCTGGGTAAACAGTTCCGCGCAGGAGATAGTCTCCGGCACAAACATGGGCTTTCTCATCACATCTTTTAAAGAGAACGCCTCACTGCAGCTAAGGTAGTGGAGCAAATCCTTGACATAGACCACGCCAACGATGTCATCCATATCCTCTTCAAACACCGGGATACGGGAATGACCGGAACTGGTGGCTTCCTCCACCAACTTTTCTATAGAGGTTTCCACCTCTACCGCCGTCATTTCGGTGCGGTGGGTCATAATATCCCCTGCTGTCCTGTCATCGAACTCGAAGATATTATCGATCATCTCTTTCTCGCTCTCTTCGATGTTGCCGTTTTCCTTGCCCACATCCACCATCATCCGGATCTCTTCCTCGGTGGCCTCTTCCGGCTTTTCATTGGGATCGATCCCAAACAAACGCAGCACCCCGTTGGTGGAGGCAGATAGAAGCGCTACAAAGGGCTTTTCCACCTTATAGATCACCGCCAAAGGCCGTGCGATGGCGAAGGAAATCTTCTCACTGCTGGCCATCGCCAGCCGTTTGGGCACAAGCTCGCCGAAGATTAGGGTGATATACGAAAGAATAATCGTAATTACAATAATAGAGACCAACTGCACCAGCGCCGGGGATACCGGCACGTTGCGGAAAGCATAGACAATGTATTCCGCAAAGGTGTCTGCCGCCACAGCCGATGCCAGGAAGCCGGAAAGGGTAACGCCTACCTGGATGGTAGCCAAAAATCGGGAAGGCTCCCCTGTCAGCCGCAGCAGGATCTCTGCCTTTTTGTTCCCCTCTCCCGCCTGATGCTTCAGTTTATTGTCATTGAGGGAAATAATGGCGATTTCCGCCATAGCAAAAAAAGCGTTGGTGCCAATGAGTATAATCAGTAATACAATGTAGAGCCACAAACTTCCGTCGGGTTCCATAAGACATCTCCTTTTTCACATAAATTGAATATACTATATCTGTTTTTCCCCCATTCGTCAAATGCCCCTAAGGGCAAAAAACAGCCGCTTTGGGCCGCTTTGGGCCAAAGCGCTCTATTGTCGCCCGCTACTTTTGATTTTTGCCTTCCAGAAAAACCTCACCCGGCAGCGCGCCTTTATGGTGCTTGCGCCTCTCATCCAGAAAGGATATAATGGTAAAAAAACGTGAACTTAGGGGGATATTTTATGAAGCGTTCTATTTTTATCAGCAACATTATCCAGGAAATGGCTGACTATGACAAGGGTTCTCCCAAACACATCAACCATTTCCTCAAGGTATTCTCCTATGCCCGGACTATTGGCATTCTGGAAGGGTTGGACAAAGAAACCCGGCTGATTCTGGAAACGGCGGCGGTTCTTCACGACATAGGCATTCCTATCTCCAAGGAGAAGTACGGCTCTAGCGCCGGTCATTATCAGGAGCTGGAAGGGCCTCCTATTGCCGAAAAATTGCTAAAAAAATACGCGGTCTCTGAGGAACTGATCCAGCGGGTCTGTTATCTTATCGGGCATCATCATACCTATTCGGCCATTGATGGCATGGACTATCAGATTTTAATCGAAGCCGACTTCCTCGTCAACTGCGATGAGGAGAAAATGACCCCGGAGCAGATTGATCATATCCGCAGTAAATATTTCCGGACCAAAACCGGAAAACGTTTGCTGGACGACCTCTTCCCTCCTAAAGCTGAAAATCCGTGAGGATTTTATTTTATCTTTCCTGCGGATCCTTTCGGAACTGAAAATCCGGACAGGCCGGATCCTCCCTTCCAATGCGGGTCTTCTCCCCAATCTTGTAGTTGCGGCTGAAAAAGCTGCCCTTCCTTCGGCAGAAGAAGCAGGGGGGCCGGCGGTAGGTGCTTCCCCGGTCATCAGCATAAAAGTATTGGCACTCCCAGCATTTTCTCTCCACACGCACTCACCTCTTTGTTTAGTATACCACAAACCAGCACCTATTACGACGGCACATGTCCCCGCTTTTCTCCGCGCGGCAGCACCGGCATAAACCAAAAGTCAGCCTCTGATCTTAATATTGCAGGGAAATTGGCGATATGTTACACTGGGGATAGGAAAAGAGGAAAGGATGCTGACTTGATGCATATTGTTTTATTAGAACCTTTGGGGATTTCTGAAGAGATACTGCATTCATATGCCAAGCCTCTGCTGGAGGCCGGACATACCTTCGCCGCATACCCCAAAGATACAGATCCTCAGGTGCAGATACAGCGCGCAAAAGATGCCGATGTGATCATGATCGCCAACATGCCTTTGACCGGCGATGTCATCCGGGCCTGCAAACACCTTCGGTTCATCGATGTGGCTTTCACCGGTGTTGACCATGTGGATTTAGCCGCAGCCAAGGAAATGGGGGTTGCCGTCAGCAATGCTGCGGGTTATTCCACCCAGGCGGTGGCAGAACTTACCCTCTGCATGATGCTTTCCCTGCTGCGGAACGTTCCTCAGGTAGATGCCCGCTGCCGGCAGGGCAAGACAAAAGATGGCTTAGTCGGCCGAGAACTAGCTGGAAAGACCGTAGGAATCGTTGGAACCGGCGCTATCGGCCTTCGCACCGCTCAGCTCTGCAAAGCCTTTGGTTGCCGGATCATTGCCTATGCCCCCCGTCCCAAGGAAGCTGCCCAGGGCTTGGTGGAGTATGTTTCTTTGGAGGAGCTCCTATCTCAATCGGATATCGTCTCCCTCCACTGCCCCCTCAACGACAGCTCCCGTCATCTGATCAACAAAGAGAAGATCGCCATGATGAAGCCCTCGGCGCTTCTCATTAATGCGGCCAGGGGTCCTGTGGTAGATTCTGCCGCTTTGGCCGATGCTCTGAACAATGGCGCCATCGCCGGAGCCGGCATCGACGTCTTTGAGGACGAGCCTCCACTCGATCCATCCCATCCTCTGCTGCACAGCAAAAATACCATCGTCACTCCCCATGTGGCCTTTGCATCCCAGGAATCCATGGTGGCGCGGGCACAGATTGTCTTTGACAATATCCTCCGATGGGCCGCCGGAAAACAGCAAAATATTGTTCTTTAAAGCGAATTCGTATTTACTTCCCCTTGAAAGATGCTAACAGCGCGCCTCCAGAATAAAAAAAGCTATCCACGCATCAATATTTCTGCATGGATAGCTTTTTTCCTGACCGCTCCTGATTCCCTTTTAAGGAGAAAGCTACAGCGGCCGATCCGCTTCGGTTAGGAGTTTCTGTCCGTCCCAGTAAATAAGTCAATGGAAACATCGAAATAATCGGCGAATAAAATGAGGGGATTGTAATCTGCTTCTCTCTCCTCATTTTCATAGCGGCTAATTGTGTTCTGAGCTATGTTAAAATTTATTCCAAATTTCAGCTGAGAAATTTGTCTACTTTTTCAAAGCTTTTTAAGAATAAATATATGCATTCTCCTTGACATCACTATCTCAAAATGGCATTATTTTATTGTCACATTTTGGTATATAATGGAGGGAGTTCGATGATTTGGGGAATTCTTCTGTCTGCTTTTGGTTTGGGAGGCACGTTTGGGTTCTGGAATTATATCGCCAACGATATCCGCTACAGCTATAGAAGCCCTTTCACAAGCCATGAATTGACCATTCTATGTCTGCTCTTTCTTTCCATTGCCATGCTTCTTGCCGGTATTCTGGTAATCATTTTCGCTGTCATCCGAAAGAATAACCAGGATAGACTCCAGCGGGTAGAGCGGATGGGGCCTGGCAACCAGATGGCGGGGGTCTGCCCCCAATGCGGATTAAACATTACATCTGGGACAGAGATATGCCCCAGATGCGGTTATTCTATGATAAAAAGCGAGGAGGAATTATAATGGCGAGATCTACTTTCACCATTCCCTATCAGTGCAGCTTTGAAGAAGCGCAGAAAAAGGTAGAATCTATTCTGCAGGACAACGGCTACCATCCCCAGGTGATCAAAACCGGTGAAAATGTGTGGAAAAATGGAGTCGGGATGCTGACGGCCATGAAATTTGTAAAGGTAGAATATGGTCCCGGACAAATTCAGCTCTCCGCCTGGGTACAGGTTGGCATCGGCAGCGTGGGCGGTGGAGAAATGGATTTAAATGGTGTTGTTGGGGCTATCCCCAAGAAGCAGCTGTTAAAATTAATTGAGAAGATCAAACAAGCTTTTTAAAAAGTAGTAGAAGTTTTCCCCCTTTTCATTACTTTTAGTTTTTAAGAATAATCTCAAATGAGCCTCCAAACTTAATTGGTTTGGAGGCTCATTTTGATCATCCAGGCATTCATCTTCACTATTTTGTAATGTCCGCTACCATCTTTGATTGCTTTTGCCTTTGCTTTTCTTTTCTAAATAGTATGGATGCAAAATGTTCATAAAATCTCTCTTGATTGGGGGCTGTTCTTCCTCTATTATATTTACGTTATATATAATATAGCAAATAACTGAATAGGAGGCTTACTATGGATGTACTGGTCTTTAAAGACAAGGTATGGGATCTGATGCGCAGCATCAATGAAAATGTCAACAATACTTTCCTGCGGATCAGCGAAGAACACGGGCTTACCATGCTGCAGTTTCGCACCCTACTCACTGTCCGGGACGGCGCCGTGGGCAGCATCGGCACATTGGCCCACTCTTTGGGTGTTGCCAGCGCCAACGCTTCTTCCATGTGCAAGCGGCTGGAAAAGGAAGGCTTCCTTTCCCGCATCCGTGATACCCAGGATGAACGGGTGGTCAGCCTCCATTTGACCCCAAAGGGTCATGCCACTGTCCAGGCCATTGAGGATTCTCTCCGCGTCAAATTTTCCCCTGTGATGGAAAAGGAGCCGAAGGAAGAGATGCAGGCCATAGTTTTCGGATTGGAAAGCCTCAATCAACTAATGGAACGGCTCTCAGCCGTCCTGAAAGACAGTGAGCAGCAGTAAATATTCCCTTACAAAGGAGGAAACAGCATGCAGGAGCAGAAAACCCCTAAAAAACCACTGATCTACTATGCTTGTATTGCCCTGGTAGTCCTTATCTTTCTGAATGCCCTTGTCTTCCCCATGTTTTCCACCCAAATCACCGAAGTGGATTACAGCACATTCTTAACCCAGGTACAAAATCATCAGGTGACCAAGGCGGAAGTCAGTGATACACAGATCGCCTTTATCGTTCCGGACGAAAATGGCAGGGACAACTATTATGTCACCGGCCGAATGGATGATCCCGATCTCACCCAAACCCTATTTGATGCCGGTGTGCAATTTGGAAAGGTCATTCCCCAGGAAAGCTCCCCCCTGCTTTCCTTCCTCTTGACCTGGATCCTTCCCACCCTGATCTTCTTCGGTATCGGCGTCTTGCTTATGCGTTCCCTGCAGAAAAAGGCAGGCGGACAAAATGCCATGACCTTTGGCAAGAGCAATGCCAAAATCTATGTATCAGCGCAAACCGGAAAAACCTTTGCCGATGTGGCCGGTCAGGATGAGGCAAAAGAGGCACTGACTGAAATTGTGGATTTTCTCCACAATCCTCAGAAATATGCTGATATTGGTGCAAGCCTTCCCAAAGGCGCATTGCTGGTAGGCCCTCCGGGAACCGGTAAAACCCTATTGGCCCAAGCTGTGGCCGGTGAAGCCAAAGTTCCCTTTTTCTCCATTTCCGGCTCGGAATTCGTGGAAATGTTTGTAGGTATGGGTGCCGCGAAGGTCCGCGACCTGTTCAAACAGGCCCAGGAAAAAGCTCCCTGTATCGTCTTTATCGACGAAATCGACACCATCGGTAAAAAAAGAGACGGCGCTATGGGGATTGGCGGAAATGATGAGCGGGAACAGACCCTCAACCAGCTGCTTACCGAAATGGACGGCTTTGACGGCAGAAAGGGTGTTGTCATCCTCGCCGCCACCAACCGGCCCGAGACGCTGGATAAGGCCCTGCTCCGCCCAGGCCGTTTTGACCGCCGCATCCCGGTGGAGCTGCCCGACCTTCAGGGGCGTGAAGCTATTTTGAAGGTTCATGCCGCCAAGGTCAAAACAGATGGAAACATTGATTACAACGCCATTGCCCGCGCTACTTCCGGCGCCTCCGGCGCGGAGCTTGCTAATATCGTCAATGAGGCGGCACTCCGGGCGGTGAAATGCGGACGCAAAGCTGTCTGCCAAAGCGACCTGGAGGAAAGCGTCGAAGTGGTCATCGCCGGCTACCAGCGCAAAAATGCTGTCATCTCCCCGCGGGAAAAGGAGATCGTCTCCTACCACGAAATCGGACACGCTTTGGTTGCCGCCCTCCAAACCGATTCTGCTCCTGTTCATAAAATTACCATTGTGCCCCGCACCTCTGGCGCTCTGGGTTATACCATGCAGGTAGATGACACGGAGCGCGCCCTTCTCTCCAAGGAGGAGGCTTTCAACAAAATCGCCACCTTTACCGGAGGCCGGGCTGCGGAGGAGCTGATCTTTGGCACCTTTACTTCCGGCGCCTCCAACGATATTGAACAGGCTACCAAGCTGGCCCGCTCCATGGTGACCCGCCTAGGTATGAGCAAGGAATTTGACATGATGGCCCTGGAAACCGTCGACAACCAATATCTTGGCGGCGACGCTTCCCTTGCATGCTCTCCCGAAACCTCTACAAAAATTGATGAAGAGGTCCTAGCACTCATTAAAAGCGCCCACGAAAAGGCAATCGGAATCCTCAAGGATAACATCGACAAGCTTCATGAGCTGGCGCATTATCTTCTGGAAAAAGAAACTATCACCGGAGAAGAGTTCATGACGATCCTGAAAAAGTAGAGACTGCTAAACGGTACTTCTCATTTTGTTCTCCCGACGATTAAAAAGGAGGTTTCTCACAATGAATTGGCTACGCAACTTTCTTTATGGCCGCCATGGCTCCGATGCCCTCTCCTTTGCCCTGATGATCTTGTTTATCATTCTTTCCATCCTAGGGCAGCTGCTTCGGTGGCCGGTTCTCTACTTTTTGGCCTATATCCCCCTGATCCTCTGTTTTTATCGAATGCTTTCCCGCAACCATGAAAGACGTTACAGGGAAAACGAGGCATTTCTTAAATTCTGGCGTCCCATCGGTCATTGGTTCTCCGTCCGGAAAAACCGGGCCATGGATAGCAAAACCCATCGCTACTACAAGTGCCCTCAGTGTAAACAGACCCTGCGGGTGCCGAGAGGAAAGGGAAAAATTGAAATCAGTTGTCCCAAATGCGGGAAAACCTTTGTCAAGAAAACCTGATACGGAACCTTTGCCCCATCAGCATAACAGCTCATGGGCAAAATACATGAAAAAGCGGTCCATGCCTTTTATGGCGTGGACCGCTTTCTCTGTTAACTCCTGGATTGGGTTAAAGGCTATCATTTTTTACACGGTATAAGGCATCCATCGCCGCCCATGAGGGCAGTCAGCTCTTCGATGCGCTCTAATGGGAACGGCGGCTGGGATAGCGGCTTCATGGCAATGGACATCAGCTTCATCGGATTGTCATCCGCCGCCACCCGGTTGGAGCTCAAATGTCCGCACCGCCGGCAGCGGTGTATAATTGCCCATTCCCCATTTTTCCTCACCCATACACCCACTGGATCCATAATGCCGCCGCAGTCAGCCTCCCGATCGCCGGGTTCAATATCCAGATGCAGGCTGCTCAGGCAGTTGGGGCAGTGGGTGCGATGGCCGCCGCCCGCTCCGGCTGCTACCACCGGCCGGCCGCATACTTTGCAGGTGAAAGCATCGTTACAAGCATGGGTCTTATAATAGCCCTTCTCAAATGATTTTCTCTTATTCTCTCGATTCATTGGGTCATTGCTCCTTGGATGCCCCATGCTACAACATGGTGGCAAGATATTTTTTTAATCCATCTCGATATTTTTGGGTCAGCCGCAGGTATTCCTGTTGTTCGTCTTCTGTCCACTCTTTCCAAATTTTATTTTCAATTTCAAAGAGCGGCTGAATCTTTTCCGCCGCATAGGTTTTTCCCTTCTCCGTCAAACAGACCACGGTATTCCTTCCCTTGCCCTGCGCAAGGTATACAATTTCTTCTTTTTCCAGCTTCCTGATGGCGGAATTGATCGTCTGTCTGCTGATGCCGGTTAATCTGCTGATTTCGCTCTGTAAGCAGTTGGTCCCTTTTTCACATATGACATATAAAATGTTCTGTACGCTATCCGAAATATTCATCTTTACGGCTGCCTCGTGGTAGAGCGCATTGATTTCCCCCGCCAAATAGGTATACTGTCCCGCCTTGAGATAATGCATCCTTTCATCTCCTTGTATGATTTCGTACATATATATTATATCCGATTTCGTACATATGTCAATAGATTACCCCAAACTTTCTGGTTGTCCTATTCTTTTAAAACTACCGTGTTTCTTCTGTTTGATACAAAAAGAAGCGCCCGGTGCAATTCGGGCGCTTCTTCGCAGTTGTTTTCCTGTAATTTTATCAAGCTTTCTCCATAGCTCCATCTTTTTGGCTAGATCGAAACCTTCTTCCTTAAGATGGACCCTGGAGGGAAAGGTCTTTCGCAGGCAAAGGAAAATTCCATCGCCGCATGGGGTGCGAAATCAATGGGCTCCCCGGCTCCATTTTTCAGCTCCCGGACCTGCAGCCGCTCTGCCCGATTCCTCGGCGGCAGCACCTCAATCCAGTCTCCCTCACCGAATTTGTTGCGCTGCTCTCCATAGAGGGCGCCATCCTCCCACCGGCGGACAACGCCAATGACATCAAAGGAGCGGATATAGCCCCCATTTTCATAATATTGCCCCTGCTCCGGCCTTCCGAAATAGAAGCCGGTGGAATACTGGCGGTGGCTGACCTTCTTGACCTCTTCCAAAAGCCAGCTATCCAGCTGGAAATGGGCAGGATCCCGCAAATACTGATCCACTGCACAGCGGTAGGCATTGGTCACCACCGATACATAATAAGCAGATTTGGCTCTTCCTTCAATTTTTAAGGAGGTGATTCCCGCTTGGACCAGTTTGTCGATATACTCAATCATACACAGGTCCTTGGCGTTGAGGATATAGCTCCCCTTCTCGTCCTCCTCCAGCTTATAGTATTCGCCTGGCCGCTTTTCCTCCATCAGATAGTAGCCCCAGCGGCAGGGCTGGGCGCAGGCTCCCCGGTTGGCATCCCGGTGGGTCATGTAGCTGGAGAGCAGGCATCTTCCGGAAAAGGACATGCACATGGCGCCGTGGACAAACGCCTCAATTTCTAGATCCGGCGGCGTCTTTTCCCGGATTTCCCGGATGGCGTCCAGACTCAGCTCCCGGGCCAGAACCACCCGTTTGACTCCCAGCCGATAAAGCTCATTGGCGGTGAGATAGTTGACGATACCGGTCTGGGTGGACATATGGATTTCCATCTCCGGTATCTCTCTTTTGCAGAGCATAAGCACCCCAATATCCGCCACAATGAGGGCGTCTACCCCAATATCCACTAAAAAATGCAGATAGTCCGGCAACCGCTGGATTTCATCATTGGAGGGAAGGGTATTGCAGGTCACATAAACCGGCACACCTTTGCTGTGGGCAAGCTCTACCGCCTGCTCCATCTGCTGCCGGTCAAAGTTTTGAGGCGTTGCCCTCATACCGAATTCTTTTCCGCCCAGATAAACGGCGTCAGCGCCAAAGGTGAGCGCTGCTACCAGCCGCTCAAAGTCCCCCGCAGGCGCCAGCACCTCCGGTATTTTCTTTTGGATGGCCATATGCCTCCCCCTTTTCTCAACTCCAAACAGCCGCCGCTCTTCTTACAAGCGGCGGCTGTCTTTTAGCCATTCTCTTCGTCCTGGGTGGCAATGCCGTTGGTCCTGCCGTCGCCTACCTGACCGGCGGTCGCTATATTTCTCAAATGCTCATCCAAGGTCGCCGCATAATAATAGGTGCCTTCGGAATCGGTGACGAAGTAGAAGTAATTTGTGCTTTCCGGATAAACAGCCGCCTTCAGGGCCGCTACACCCGGGCTGCAGATTGGTCCCACGGGAAGTCCGGTGCACACATAGGTGTTATAGCTGTCGTACATCTCCTGATCCGCCACCTGGAGATAAGGCTTGATATCCGTTTCAACATAGTTGATGGTGACGTCGGATTGCAGGAGCGGATAGGTATCCTGGTTATTCAGGCGGTTGTGGAAGACGCCGGAAACCATGTTCATCTCTTCCACTTCACTGGATTCCCGCTGGATAATGGACGCCAAGGTGACCACCTCATCCATGGTCATCCCCAGCTCCTCAGCGCGGTTGGAAAGCTCACTGGTCCAGTTTGCATCAAAGGCCCGTAGGAATTTGCTGACCACCGAGTCTACATTTTCTCCCACATAGAATTCGTAGGTATCAGGGAAAATATAGCCTTCCAGCTTAAGGTAGCGGTTTTCGCTGGGTGGAATATTGGCCACAAACTCAAACCGGGAATAATCGTGTTCGTTGAGGGCGGTGATAAATTCATCCGCCGAGCAGACCCCATTTTCCTCCAGCAGATCGGCAATATCATGGGCTGTGAGACCTTCGGGGAAGGTAACTTCCACAATGGCGTCATCCGACAATCCGGCGGTAAGGGTGATGATGATCTCATCATAGGACATTTTGGGGTTGAGTACATAGGTGCCGGGGACAAACTCCGTTTCCTCACCTTCATCGTTCCTCGACTGAGAATAGAGGGTGAAGATGGTTGGCTCACTGATGACCCCATTCTCCTTGAGGATCCGGGCCACATCGGAGACGCTGGAACCCTCCGGCACTGTGATCTCCACCTGTACATCTTGCTTGTTAAAGCCAAACAGATCATTGGCGCCCTGCAAGATGAAATAGGACATAAAAAGGGAAACACCCATGACAAAGCCAATGTAAATCAAAACCCTGGCTGTCCGGCCCAGACTTTCAAACCGGCGCCGCAGCTTGGATTTTTTGGCGTCGTTCCCTCCTGTCGGCCGGTTTCCTCTTCCAGGAGCCGGAGAGCTTCCTCTTTCAGGCGTCCTGGGAGGAGGGTTGCCACCGCTTTTTGTCCGATGGCTTACCCCAGGGCCGGCGCCAGGATCAGGAATTTCATAATACTCCCGGTCGGTGATATTCAGCTTAAACTCATGCTTGGGCGGCTCTGGATTTTTGGGCCCGCTGTATTCCTCCTGGAACAGGGGCAGATCATCCGGCTTATCTAAACTGCTTCCGCTTTGGAAGGTAAAGCCGTCTTCTTTTGCTTGGTCCTGTGGATTCTGGTCATCGCTGTCTGCTTTGAACCTTTTCATCAGTTCTTCAAAATCGTCGCGATTGTCCAAATTCCTCCACCTCCTTACCCTTGGTCTCTGCATCTGTCGGTGCGGATGCTTGGCATCCGTACACAGCCAAGCCCATATCTGGCAACATTGGCAATAAGAAAAATTTTTTCAGAAAAGCTGTAACCAGCTTTTGTTTTTTTACATAGTATAAAGCAAATCAACACAAAGAGGTGACAACATTATGTGTGGAAACAACGGTTGTACATGGATCATTCTTTTGATCATCATCCTGCTCTGCTGCTGTGGCGGTTGCGGCGGTAGCACCTTCAGCGGCAACGATTGTGGTTGCGGTAACAACTGCGGCTGCTAGTCATCCACTGATGGGGCGTCCGGCCCCGAAAAAAACATAAGCGAACATCACCGTATCCCGACCAAAAGCCCTTGTATTGCCATACAAGGGCTTTTGCCTTGCCGGGATTTTTATGATTTCATCTTATTATTCCCCGGCTGGGAAGGTTTACCCCTCTTTGCCGTGGCACGGAGATACCGGTCGGTGACAATTAAATCCATAGAGACGTCATAGCGGCCGTGATAAAGCCGGTATTTGACAAATTCACTATATACAATTCCCACCCGAGGGCCCGGATGGGCGGATAAAAATCGGTCGTAATAGCCCTTGCCATATCCCAGGCGATAGCCGTTATAATCAAAGCAAAGGCCGGGCACAATGCTCAGCGCTCTGGAAAAATCGGTGACCTTCACAGCCCGCTCTGGGTCTGGCTCCAGCACCCCAAAGGTTCCGGGGGCAAGATCATCCAGGGAGGAGATATAGAAAAATTCCATGACACTGTGCTCCGGGTCGGTGCATCTAGGCACAGCCACCCGTTTGCCGTGACGAAGCGCCTCCTGGATCAGGGCTTTGGTATCCACCTCAATGGAGGTGGAGACATAGCAGAAAATCTGCTTGGCCTGTTTATATTGATAAAGGGCCTGGACCCGTTCCTTGATCTTCTGGTCCTTTTCCTTTTTCAGCTGGGGATCCATGTCCCGGCGCTTCTGCTTGACACTATCCCGCAGCTGGCGCTTATACTGGCGGATGTCGCCCTTTACCTGCATTGGAGAGACTCTCCCAGGATCTTGGCCCGCTCTTCCCCTTTCAGACAGGCGACCAGGGCAAGGCCAAAGTCGACGGCCACGCCAGCGCCTTTGGCTGTGATGATCTTTCCGTCGACACATACGCTTTTTTCGCTTATTCTGGCCCCAGTCAACTCCTGCTCATAGCCGGGGAAGCAGATAGCTTCCTTACCCGCCAGCAGGCCCTTGTGGCCCAGAATGGACGGCGCCGCGCAGATGGCGCCAATATACAGATTATGCTCTACCGCGTAGTCAATGCAGCTTTGTACCCCTGGGGATTTTTCCAGATTCAAGGTACCCGGCATGCCACCGGGGAGCACGATCATCTCAAGATCTTTTCCGTCTATATCGGTCACGGTAGCATCGCAGCCCACCGCAATACCGTGGGAGCCGACGATGACGTCGCTTTCCACCCCTACGATTTTCACATCCAGCTCCGCCCGGCGCAGAATGTCAATGGGGGCAATTGCCTCCGTCTCCTCAAAACCATTTGCCAAAAATACATAGATCACAAAAGTCCCTCCCATCGGTTATCTAGTCCAACACCAAGTTGCAATAGGGAGCATCCAGAAGCTCCCGGCCGGTCAGCCGTTCTGACAAGGACAGCAGTCCCCTATCCTGTACCTCTCCCAGATATACCGCCGCGGCGAACTCCCGCTTTTCCCCTAAGCCCATAAAAAGAGGGCTGTCAGCGGCCAGCCGCAGTTCAAACAAATCCTCGTCAAAGGCGCTGAGCAGGGCGCGGCAGACCATCGTCTCATCCCTAGCGCCGCATTCCTTGACGGCAATCTTATTTTTTATTTTATAACATACCACATAACCATGTCCATAGTCTGTAGAAAATCTTAATATTTTTCCCTCTTGGAACTGGTTTTCCTCCATCACATAAGAAAGCGCCTGCTCATCCCACCGGACAAACAGCCCCTGGTGGCTGAAAAACTCCTCCCGCAGGGCGTAAAACTCCTTGTCCGTCACCTCTTCCAAGGTCAGTGGCTTTTGCAGCGCCGGTCCCTGCTGCGCCAGATGAAGAATCTCCTCTCGGGAGAGCCGCACCTGCCGCACCGAGAAGGTGGGGAGATATCCCCGCTTGCGGTAGAACTGGAAGAGGCTCTCTTCCGCCGGCACCAGCACCGATACCAATATCTCATGCTTTCTCATCCAGCGATGGGCATACTCCAGCAGGGCGCTGGAATATCCCCGGCCCTGATACTCCGGCAGGGTGGCCACCCCATAGACATACCGGGAGGCAACGGTGCCCCTATCCGTGACAATTTCGCAGGGCAGCATGGCCAGCATTCCCACCGGAAGGCCATGGTTGAGATAGACCAAGGTCTCCTCCGGACGGAAACGGCGGTCAAAGTAAAGGGAGATATACCCTTCTTCATCGCCAAAGCACCGGCGCCAAATCTCTTTGAGGGCCGGCACCATACTTTTCTCCGCAAACTGGATCATCAAGGGTTCCCCCTTTCTTTATTTGAGGGTCGCGGTGTATTTTTCCAGAAGGATGGCCGGTTTATAGGAGAGCTTGGCCTTTCGCAAGCCCTCGTCTCCCACGTCGTCCTCCCGGTTGACATACTTATAGTCCATACAGTTGTGACGTACAAATTCCTGGTTGATGATGGGATAGGCTCCCTGCACCTCTGCGAAGGCCTTCTCAATATGGACAATGAAGGTATCGCTGGAAAGAGGCGCGCCGATGGAATAGGCGACGATCCCTTCCTCCTTGGTGCGGATAAGGCCCCCCTTCAGGCCCTCATCAAAGAAATGGTCCAAGGCTTTCTTGACGGCGCAAAGTTCCTGCTTCAGGCTGGGATCGTTGCAATTGCCCTGCTTTTCGCACCAGATTTTATTCATGGCCCGACATTCCTCGATGTTTTCGGCGGTGATGGGTTCATAAACCCAGTCGGGATGATTTTGCTTAAATTTGGTGATGTGGTTGCGCTTGCCGTGGTATTTTTTCCCCGAAAGGGTGGCAAGATCCACTGTATTGTAAATATAGTCAAACCCGTCCCGGTATTCCTCAAAGGCGAACCGACCCGGAAAGAGGGTTTCCAGCAGCGCTACATTTTCCTTGACAATGCCATGCATCTGAAAGGGGCATTCCCGCTCCTTGGCGTCCTGTATCAGCGCCTCGATGACAGGGGCAATATCCCCGCTTCCGGAGGGATAGAGATAGCTTCTCTCCTCAATGCCGGAGCGGACACAATAATATCCGCCCACCTGGGCCACCTGGATGTGATAGATGTCCTTCCAGTTGTAGTTGTTGCTGAACACATATTCCGAACCTTTGAAATCCGACATCTTTAAAAGCGGATCAATCCAAGCTTTATCCTTGAGTTCTATATCCTTGAAATCTACCATAAAGTTTTCAGTTCCTTCCGCAATGTCTGCATCAATTTTTCGTGGATCACCTGCACCGGCAGAGGCTCTCCCCCATCGCAGCAGGAGATCATCTTCCAGCCCTGCCTTTCTGCCGCATACATGGCGCTTTCCCGGCACCGCAGCAGGTAGGAAAAATCCTTCTCATGAATATCTTTTTTGTTTTCATCCCCGTCATACCGCCGGGCCAGCAGCCTTTTGGAGGTATCGGGATCCATATCCAGGTAGAGCACCAGGTCGGGCCGGGGCAGCCCCAGCTTTTCAAATTCGTAATCATCCAGCCAGGCGAGAAAGCTATCCCACTGATCCCGGGGCAGCTTGACCATCTGATGGATGGCGTTGGAGCTGACATACCGGTCGGCCAGGATGATGCTCCCCTCCCTGCGGTAATCATTTTCCCAAAAGCGCTTAAAGCTGGCATAGCGGTCCACCGCATAAAAGCTGGAGGCCGCGAAGGCGTTGACCCCGTCGGCGTTTTCCGCAAGCTCCCCGCCCAGATACATTTTGATGAGGGCCGAGGAGGGATCATCATAATTGGGGAAGGAGATCTTTTTGACATCTCTGCCTTTTCCCCACAGCTCCTCATACAAAAGGGAGGTCTGGGTTGCCTTTCCGCTGCCGTCCAGGCCGTCAATAACGATTAAGCTTCCCAACTCTCTGCCTCCTCAGTCTTGTTCCGTCGTCTTTCCCAGGTATTTTTCCCGCATCTGGGTCATCTTTCCGCAGGACATTTTCCCCTCGGGACAGGGGCCGGCTACACAGGAGGGGCCCGCTTTTCCAAAGAGGGTAGGCGCTACCTCCTTGCACAGGGCCAGCATCTGCTGCGCTACCTCCCGAATCTCCCATTGGGCCCGGTTGCAGCAGCGGTGGCGGAAAAAGTTCTGCAGGCTCCGGGCGTTCATGGTGACGATCATCTTGGTGTCACAGGCGTTGGGGAGCACAAACCGCGCATCCTCAATGGCCATCTTCTCCGCCCGCGTCTGCGCGGTTTTTTCGTCGATGCCCTGCTCCATCAGCTCCTTTGCGTGGCGCCGCTGCAGGATATCGGCAAGACGCAGGTAATCTTCCAGGGCGCGGTCCATAGAATCCTTAAAAATCCGCGCCGCCTCCGGATCGGCCGCAATTTCCGGCGGGGTGACAAACTCAAAGTGATTTTCCTTTACATATCTTTGGCTCTGTACCGAAAAAGATGCAATCCGGTGCCGTGTAATCTGTGCCAATAGAGCCCGGGATACATTTTGAATGCCAAAGGTGAAGGATGCGTGCTCAATCGGGCTTTCGTGGCCCAGCTCTGCAAGCATCTGCACAAAATCAGAGGTCTTTTTTTCATCCAGGTGATCCATCACCGTCTCGATGGAGCTGGCGGCATAGCAGAGCTTGGCCGCCGAGGCCACAATCTTTTCCGGCATCGGAGTGTATGCCAGCAGTGTTACATAAGCCATTAGATCCCCTCCTTGAGATAGGCGGCAGAAGCCGCTATATTTTTTCCAAACGGGCGAAATTTTCCATAATTTTCTTGGTGCCCACCTTGTCAAAGGCGATCTCTAACAACCGGTCGTTGCCCATAGGTACCGCTGACAGGACGATGCCGTCGCCAAAAACCTTGTGGCGCACTCCGTCCCCCGGCTGGAATCCGGTCTGGCCCTTCTGCATGGGCTTCCCTGCCCCGCCGATGCCGATGGAGCCCCGCACCCCGTCCTGGATGCCGGGTTTTCTGAAGTGCTTTGTCTCCTGGACAGGCCTGGTGATGATGGTCTTGTCCTCAAAATCACAGAGAGCTTTGGGGATCTCCCCAATAAAGCGGGAGGGGCGGTTGCGGGCAGTGGAGCCAAAAATCATCCGCTGGGAGGCGCTTGTTATATACAGGTGCTCCTTGGCCCGGGTAATCCCCACATAGGCCAGCCTGCGCTCCTCCTCCACCTCTGCCGGGTTGTAGATCGACTGCATTCCCGGGAAGATGCCCTCCTCCATGCCGATGAGAAAGACGTTGCGAAACTCCAGGCCCTTAGCCGAGTGCATGGTCATGAGCACCACACTGTCCTCGTCGGGGTCAAAGTTGTCGATATCGGTATAGAGAGAAATCTCCTCCAAAAAGCCGGAGAGGGTAGGTTCCTCATTTTCTTCACAGTATCTGACAATGTTGGAGCGAAGCTCCTCCACGTTTTCCAGCCGGATTCTTCCCTCATCTCCCTGGGCGGTAAGCATGAGCCGGTAACCGGTCTTTTCCATGACCTGGTCAAAGAGGTCGCACAGTTCCCCAGACAGGGCCGTTTCGGAAAGCTCCTGGATCATGGCGGCAAAAGACCGCAGCCCCGCTGCTTTCCGGGAGAGGGCGGCATATTCATCCGCCGTGGTAAAGATATCAAAAAGGCTGTTTCCCGTTTGCAGGGCGATCTGCTGGGCTGCCGCCACAGTGGCCGCGCCGATGCCCCGCTTGGGCTCGTTGATGATGCGGTTTAAGCGCACCGTGTCGGCTGGATTATTGATGACGCTGAGGTAGGCCACCATGTCCTTGACCTCCTTGCGCTCATAGAAGCGGAGGCCGCCGATGATGCGGTAAGGGATGGCGGACTTGACCAGGGTCTTTTCCACGCTGTTGGACTGCGCGTTCATCCGGTATAACACGGCATGGTCGGAGTACCTCTGGCCGTTTGCGACGTCAGAAAGGATGGTATCCGCTACAAACTGGGCCTCCTCCGCCTCGCTGTAAAGCCGCCGGACGCAAATTTTATCGCCGGCGCCGCTGTCGGTCCACAGGTTTTTCCCCTTGCGGGCGGTGTTGTTCTGGATAACCTCATTGGCCGCATCCAGGATGTTCTGGGTGCTGCGGTAGTTTTGTTCCAGCCGGATGACCAGCGCTCCCGGAAACTGATTTTCAAAGCTGAGGATGTTCTCAATATCCGCGCCTCTGAACTTATAGATACTCTGGTCGTCGTCGCCTACCACGCAGATGTTCTGCCGCTTCTGGGCCAGGAGGCTGACCAATCTGTACTGGGCGTGGTTGGTGTCCTGATATTCATCCACCAGGATGTATTTATACCGGTTTTGGTAGTATTCCAAAACGTCCTCATTCTCTTCAAAGAGCTGGACAGTCAAACAGATAATGTCGTCAAAGTCCACCGCGTTGGCGTCTTTCAGCCGCTTCTGATACAGCTCATAGACCTTGGCGATGGTGGCCAGCCGGTAATCGCTTCCCGCCTGCTTTGTAAACTCCGCCGGTGTGGTCATGGTATCCTTGCTCCGGCTGATCTGCCCCAAAATCCCCTTGGGGGCAAAGTTCTTATCGCTGATATTTAAATCCTTCAGGCAATCCTTGATGACACGAAGGGAATCGTCGGTGTCATAGATGGTGAAGCTGCTCTTATATCCCAGCCGGTCAATCTCCCGCCGAAGGATCCGTACACAGGCGCTGTGGAAGGTGCCCGCCCCGATATCCTGGGCGTCCTCCCCCAGCATAGAGGCGAGCCGGGATTTTAACTCCCCCGCCGCCTTGTTGGTGAAGGTGATGGCCAGAATATTCCAAGGGCGCACCGGCCGATGGGCCAGAATGGCCGAAAGGGTATCCAGATCGGACTCCTTCCCGTCAATGAAGCCCTGTAAAAAAGCCCGCTGTTCCGGGCTGTATTCCTCAAAATTGGGCGCGCTGTAAGCATCCCCAAACCGGACCATGTTGGCGATGCGGTTGACAAGGACGGTGGTCTTACCGCTGCCCGCTCCCGCCAGGATGAGGACAGGCCCATCAATGCGGAATACCGCTTTTTTCTGCCGTTCATTCATCCGGGAAAAAACCCGTTCCAGCGCTTGTTTTTTCAGTTGGTTGTCTTTTTCCAATTGGCTCACAAAAAAAGTTCCTTTCTTTTCCCAATCGACATATCTGTTGTATTATAACATAAAACCTACAATTTCTGAAGTGTTGCCGCAAAATTCACAAACCCGTAAAAAAGGGAGCGGTAGACCTACCGCTCCTTTTTCCTCGTTGAGATTATGACGCAGATACCCAGCTCTTACATCAGCGGCGCGAACAGCCGCAACAGGCCCCGGATAAAGCGCTGGGCCAGATTGACCCGATTGCAGTCCTCCAGGGTGATCGGCTGGCACACCTCCAGGGTTTTGAGGTAATCCTCCTTAACCTGCATCACTGCCTGGCTTTTGTACATCCACACGCCGCATTCAAAATGCATATACAGGCTGCGGAAATCCAGGTTGATGGTGCCCACCGTCGCCAGTACGTCGTCGCTGACAAAGGTCTTTGAGTGGATAAATCCCGGGGTGTATTCGTAGATTTTGACCCCGGCCCGGATCAGCTGCTTGTAGTAGGCACGGGTCAGCAAATGCACATACCATTTATCCGGGATATGGGGGGTTACAATCCGTACATCAATACCGTTTTTGGCCGCCAGGGACAGACAGGTGTTCAGTTCATTGTCTACAATCAGGTAGGGGGTATTGATGTACACATACTCCCTGGCATGGTTGATGATATTCATATAGACCGACTCGCCGACCGTCTCCCCATCCATGGGGCTGTCCCCATAGGGCTGGACATAGCCGTCGTCAGGGAACTCATCGTCCCAATGAATTCTCGGCTTAAAGCCCTCAAAATCCTGGTCTTCCCGTTGCTGGAAATTCCAGGCCTGAAGGAACATGACCGTCAGGTTCCACACCGCTTCCCCCCGGATCATGATGGAGGCATCCTTCCAATGTCCGTGCTTCGGATAGGCGTTGATGTATTCATCTGCCAGATTGATACCCCCGGTGAAGCCGGTGTGGCCGTCGATGACCACAATCTTCCGGTGATCCCGGTTATTCATTTTAATGGAAAGAGAGGGGGTAAAGGGGTTAAACACCTTGGCCTTGATCCCCATCTTTCTGAGCTTCTCGTCATATTTATAGGGCAGTGTCTGGATACTGCCGATGTCGTCATACATCACCCGGACGTCCAGCCCCTGGGCCGCCTTCTCTCGCAGGATGTCCAAAACACTGTTCCACATGATGCCTTCTTCAATAATAAAGTATTCCAAAAAGATATAGTGTTTCGCCTTTTGGAGTTCTTCCTTCAACCGCTCGAACTTTACCTCTCCCGGGGAAAGGTATTCTGTCTCGGTGTTTTTATACACCGGGTAGGAAGCGTAATCTGCAATGTAGTGGGACTGAAGGGCAATCTCTTTGTCCTGGGCTTCCAACTCTTCCAGAATCTCCGGCTCCTGGACCATGAGGGGATTGGTCTGCTTGCAGATATCGTTCATCTGCCGGGCAAACTTCCGGGTGGGACGGTTCACGCCGCAGATAATATAGAAAAGCCCGCCAAAAACAGGCAGCAACAGGATAAGGATGGTCCATGCTAACTTAAAGGAAGGGTTGTCCTTCTGACTGAGCAGCCATATGACAACACCCAGGCTCAACAGCCAGAAAAACGCGTAAACATAGAAAAAATAACTGCTGAGGAAGGCAATCCCGCCCACCAGGACCGCGACCTGGAGCACCAGCAAAAGGCCCACCAAGACCATCCGGCTGAAGATCAGCTTAAACAGCCTTTTGATGAGGCTCATGCTCTTTTTCTCGTCATGTGACACAATTTCACCCTACCTTTATTCTTTTTCTCCACTCTACGAAAGGGATCTATTTTTCATTATAACAGAATTTCTTCAAAAAACAAACAACCGCCGGAATCTTCCGACGGTTGTTTTTTCCATGTAATTTTTCTATTCCACAGTGGCCGCGATTTTTTTCAGGTTGGCCAAGCCTTCTACTGCCAGCTGCTCGCCGGACTCCGCCAGCTTTCTCCAGATGGCGCAGTTGCCGTTGAGCTCCTCAAAGCTGGGATCAAAGGACTCGATGACCAGCGGGCCGTCATAACCCACCTCTTTGACCGCCTCAAAGAACTCCTTGAAGGGAACAAGTCCGGTGCCCGGAATGCCCCGGTTGGACTCACAGACGTGGACATAGCCCAGATATTCTTTGCCGCAGGTCAGAACAGCATCCCGGAAGCTGGTCTCCTCACGGATCATATGGAAGCAGTCCAGATGAACCTTGATGTTGCCGGTACCTACATCTTTGCAGTATTTCACCGCGTCCTCGGCAATGTTGAGGAAATGGGTCTCAAAACGGTTGACGCACTCAACACAGATGTTCAGATCGCCCTTGGATTTGGCGTATTCCCCTACTTCTCTCATACACTCCACAGACCAATCCCACTCCTGCTGGGTTCTGGGCTTCTTGGTCAGATAGCCCCAAGAGGCATAGTTGACACCGCCCAGCACCTTGGAACCCAGGGCATAGTTGATGTCTACCAGCAGCTTCATGGACTTGACCGCCGCCGCCCGGATGGCAGGATCGGGGGAAATGGGGTTTCTTTCATCATCCAAAGTGGTGGTGGTGACGCATTCAATGCCAACGCGGTCCAGTTCTTTCTTAACTTCTTCTAACGGGAAGGTCTCCGGATGGGCGATGGCAAAGTCAATGACCTCAAAGCCCAGGTCCTTGGCCTTTTGGATGATCCACAGATCCTTGGTGGAGAATACCTCTGTCCAGATAAAGGAATCTACGCCAAATTTAAAGTATGCCATTTGTTTTCCTCCTCACAAGGTGATGATTGTCAGATTATTTCCCGGGAACCTCTTTGGGGCCGGAATTGTTGGGGCCAAAATGCTTGAGGATGACCAGGGGATCGAATTTGCTCTCATTGACAATGAGCACGCCCTTCTTGGCCGCAGCCTCGCTGACAAAGAATTCATCGGAGGTCAGATCTCCGTAGCGGATCATGGTCGGCGCCTCACAGTCATACTTGCCGAATTTGCCGTGGCCCTGAACCAGGATGCATCCATAGCAGGCGTCGTCCTGGATCAATGCCGACTGGCCGGGCAGGATGGTCAGCTCCTTGGCCGCCACATAGGGGTTGGCATAGCAAACCCATTTGTCGACATAGACATCATCCTCGTGGATGGTGATGGGGGCGCGGAAATAATGCTTGCGGTAATCCGGGTCCACATTCTTCTCCCAATCCAGGAAATTCATGATGTAGTCAATGTCCTCTTTCTTATCCTCCGGGCACTGCTGACAGAGGGAATCGTATTTGTTGACCTCTCCAGCGGTGACGTTTTCCATGACCACGTTGCAGTCGGCGTTCCACTGGGGCTCATAGGTGCAGACAGAGGCCGGCGCATGGATGACGCCGGGCGGTGTGTACCAGCCGGTACCCAGCTGGACCCGGTAAGCACGGGAGAGCTCGGTAATCTTGTTGTCCCTGGTTCTGAACTGGAGCAGGCGCTCTTTGACCTCCTCCTTGGTTACCTCGGGGTCAAAGCCAAAATATGTATAGGGAGCGGTACCCATGTGGTTATTCATCTGGGGCGAGAAATAATAAGCCTCCGGCTTCTGGTGGTTGCCCACCGCGCGGACGGTCTCCTCCGCCGGATGGATATGGTGGAACAAGGGCCCGTTGTTGTCAAAGAATTTCGCGTACATAGGGAAGGTTCCATATTCATCATAGAGAGCCTTACCAATGATCTCCTCTTTTAGCTCCGCGATGAAATCCTTAAAGAGGATCTTGTCCTCCTTGTCCTCAGACAGGGATACATAGCTGAGTCCTTCGTCCTCTGGAGCCAGAGGGCCATTGGCCGCTGGGCAAACGGAAGAAAACCACCGCTCGGTGATCGCTCCCCGATCCATACCCTTTGCATAGTAATCATCCGGGTGGAGCTTGAGCCTTCTGCCCGGCTGGTTAAAACTTCTCGGAACGAAGTTGGGCACCATCCTGATGACGCCTTCCCCGTCCGCAAACGCTTTCCTGATTCTTGCCGCTTTGTCCATGGTAAACCTCCTCTGAATATCAAAATTTGATAAAAGAGCATTCGGCAGTTCCTTTGCGCTCTGCGTGCCGAAACTGGCAATCTCCATAATTTATTTCCATTTTAGCAAACCCTTCCGTCGATGTCAACAAAACTCCAATGGATCCAATCAGAATATTCATCAGACTCTCACATGAATTTTCCACAAAAAACAAGTTGTCTCTACATCTATTTTCCATAGAATCCAGCAGACAACCAGTGACTTTCAGAAGACAAGATGACAATTCCCGTGCATTTGCATAATTTTGTCCCGGAATCTTTGGTGCCAACTACGCAAAAAAGCGCAGGCAAATGCCCGCGCTTTTTCTATTCTGTATAAAGATCGATGCTGAATTTATTTCGGTCTCCCCGGTATCTGGCCCGGGAATATTCCACCGCTTCTTCCGTCTTGGTGTAAGCCACTGTAGTGACAAAGCACACCGGTTCCCCCGGCTGAATCTGCAAAAGCTTTGCCTCCATCTCATTGGCTGCCAGCGCCTCCAGCACCCGGTGGGCCCGGTAAATCTTGATATGAAAGCGCTCCTCCAGCTCCTGGTAGAGATTGAGGGTGGAAAAATCCACCTGTAAGAGACTTTTAAAGCGCTCATAGGGCATAAAGGTCTCCAAATAGACCATAGGCTCTCCGTCAGCAAAGCGCAGCCGCTCCAGTAGGATACAGAGGGAATCTTCCGGCAGCCCTAGATTGACACAGACTTCGTCATTGGCCATCACCGTCTTGAGGTTGAGGACCTCGGTGGCAGGCTCCAGCCCCTTCTGGGTCATCTCCACATTATAGCTTTGCAGCTTTTGGAAGAACCTTCCTTCCAGCTTAGGCTTGGAAACAAAGGTGCCTTTGCCCTTGTGGCGATAGAGGTAGCCCTCCGCCACCATCTCGCTCATGGCCTGGCGTACCGTGGGGCGGCTCACACCAAATTTCTCACACAGTTCGAATTCGGTGGGGAGCATATCTCCTACCTTGAGCTTTCCACTGCGAATCTGTCCAATCAGATATTGCTTAAGCTGGTAGTAAAGCGGCACTGGCGTGTTCCGATCTAATTTAAATTCTTCCATACCATTTTCCAGCACAGCCATCCCTCCTTTATATATGAAATTATGTTAGCACATATTCTCGCCCAGCGCAATGAATTTTTTCCACAATTTTGCGTGTCTCTCTCTATAAACACTCACAAAACACAGTAGTTTCTACCAACTTGCCTTTGAAAGCTCTTAAAAATTAAACGGTAACCTTCCATAAAAATCTACATTTTTTTATAGGATAGAGATATTTTTCCCTTTCTCCCCTTGACAATGACCTTACTGAGCCCTATAATGTAATTACATTATCACATTTCTTCCTTTCTGTCCAGTTTTGGGGGATTGGCAAGAGAAATTCATGGCCGCAGACAGCGGCAGAACGGAGTAAAATCATGAACAAAGAAAAATTGACTGTAGCGCAGTTTGCCAAGCTGTTCGACCACACCAACCTGAAGGCTTTTGCCGTGGACGGCGATTTCGAAAAGTTGTGCAAGGAAGCAGCCGATTACGGTTTTCGGATGGTGGCTATCAACTCCTGCCAAACCAAACTGTGCAAAGAGTATCTTAAAGGCACCGATGTCCATGTAGGCGCTGCCATCAGCTTTCCCCTGGGCCAGACCACCATTCCGGTGAAACTGGCTGAAACTGAGGATGCCATCCAGAACGGCGCTGATGAGATCGATTATGTCATCAACATCGGCCAACTGAAGATGGGCAACACCGACTACATCAAAGAAGAGATGGAGGCCATCGTTTCTTTGTGCCGCAAACACAATGTCATCTCCAAGGTGATCTTTGAAAACTGCTACCTTACCAAGGAAGAGATCAAAACCGTGGCCCTCATCGCCAAAGAGGTGCAGCCTGATTTCATCAAGACTTCCACCGGCTTCGGCACCGGCGGCGCCACTGTAGAGGACGTCCGGCTGATGAAGGAAACTGTCGGGGATCTGGTCAAGGTCAAGGCCGCTGGCGGCATCCGGGATCTGGAAACCTGCCTGGCCCTGGTGGAGGCTGGCGCCGAGCGCATCGGAAGCTCCAGTTCTGTAGCCATTACCGAAGCCTACAAAGCGTCCCTGGAAAAGTAATTCCGAGAGGAGAGTCGTCATATGCCCCAGTACCT
>CAJFSX010000016.1 GCA_904419775.1 Candidatus Pararuminococcus gallinarum
ACCAGATTTTTTGTGTTCACAGTCATACACAACACCTCCTATTTCTATTATACTCAAAAATAGGAGAAATACAACCTATTTTTTCAAAAAAGAAAGGAGTCGCTATGGAAGTAAAAGTACCAAAGGAAATCCGGGATTACCAGGAATCTATCTTTTTCGGCCTCTCTACTCGACAGTTTATCTGTTCCCTGTTGGCCGTGGGCGTGGCAGTTGGGTTGTATTTTGGTTTGCGCCCGCTGGTTGGCAACGAGGAAGTGGGCTGGATGTGCATCCTTGGAGCCGTACCCTTTGCAGCTTGCGGATTTTTCAAATACCATGGCATGACTGCAGAACAGGTTGCATGGGCATGGTTTAAGTCGGAATTTTTGTATCCGAAAAAGCTGGTGTTCAAATCCGACAGCCTTTACTACGAAGCCATACAGGACGCTATTGCAGAGGGAGAAAAACCACCCCGAAAAAGGAAAAAGCGCAAGCCCCAGCCACCGGCTGGGAAAGAACAGGGGGAATAAGACATGGAGCTGAACATCCACCCTATCCTCCCGGAGGAAAGGATCTGCATGGGCGGGCACAGCAACCGGGAACTCAATGAAAAAACCGGCTGCATTGGCTATCTGACAGCCAACCTCAATGCCAGCGCCCCGGAATTTGAAAGTTCGTGGCGCGACCGAACCCCAAAGCTGAATACCCCGGAATTTACCGACGATTTTAATGACATGATCGATACCCTGCGTCAAGGAATGCTAAAAAATCCGCAGGAATTGCGGACATATTGTGAGACCCACCTCACTCAGATAGTAAAAGCTATTCGAAGGGCTCTTAAAATTAAGGACAAGGCATATCCACAAATCAACTTAAAAAAATAACATAGATAAATAATCTTTAACCGTCATTGAAGTTCAGATGTTATCTGCATCCTATATCTAAATCTTCACTTTTATTTACGGATATCTATTTTGTAACAGTCAGACAACAGCATGGCTCTGTAGGAATACCCTACAGAGCCTGTTTTTATGCGAAAAAACAGCTTTTAAAACTCCCACTAGCTGTGTCCCGCCTTCCCATTGTCACAAGGGTATAGAATGGATAGGTTTGCGGTAATATTTTTTCATAGTATGGGGATGTCTTGTTTACCAGCTGAAAATCAATTGATAAGTTTGAAGCTATTGTTAGTCTGGACAGATTGATTTTTTTCGCACAACATGATATGCTATTAAAAATGTATTCTATTTATTTTCATAAAATATATAAAAATACAAGGGGTAAATGATGAAAGGAATAGCTCAGAAGGAATCTGCATCAATATTACGCTACTTTGAAAAAATATGCTCTATCCCGCACGGCTCAGGCAATATGAAAGCCCTGCGTGACCACTGTGTTCAGTTCGCAAAAGAAAATGGCTTACAGGTGGTCAGCGACGAAGCAGAAAATGTCGTGATTTACAAGCCGGGCACCAAAGGGTATGAAAATGCTGAACCGATTATTCTTCAGGGACATCTTGATATGGTGTGCCAAAAAGAAGAAACCTCATCGATTGACTTTACGAAAGACGGGATCGAGGCATATATAGACGGTGATTTTATAAAGGCAAAGGGTACAACCCTGGGTGCGGATAACGGCATTGCCGTATCAATGATCATGGCCATTTTGGCGAGCCGTGATTTACCGCATCCTCCAATTGAGGCTGTTTTTACAACCGATGAGGAAATCGGGATGATTGGCGCCCAAAAATTGGACGTTTCTATTTTAAAAAGCAAAAAGATGATCAATCTGGATGCGGAGGAAGCGGACATTTTAACCGTATCCTGCGCGGGAGGAAGCGACTTCCGGCTTCTCTTTCCGATTGATAAAACTGTTGTACACGGCACAAAAATATCGTTGGAGATCCTTGGCTTAAAGGGCGGACATTCCGGCGTTGATATCGATAAGGGCCGCATAAACGCCAATATCCTGGCAGGAAGAATTCTGCATTATGCGAAGAAAACGGCGGCGTTCCATATCGTGAACATCAATGGCGGAACAAAAGGAAACGCCATCCCCTTTTGCTGCAAGGCAGAACTTGTGGCGGAAGATGCGGAAAGCTTGATACATACCATAGAAGACTATTTTTCTATTGTAAAAAAGGAAATCGGAGCGAGAGAAGACAATTGCTCCATTCGCTTAACGGTGCAAGAGACCGGCGATTTTGAGGCTTTGACTCCTGCTATGCAGGACAAACTGTTATACATGCTGCTGACCACGCCCAATGGCGTTGTGGACATGAGCGTCGAAATAGACGACCTGGTCGAAACTTCATTAAACTTGGGAATTTTAATGACAGAGGCGGACAAGATTGTTTTGCAATATGCCCTAAGGAGCAATAAAGAATCCGCCCTGGCTTTCCTGGAGGACAAGCTCTCTGCGTTTGCCTCCTATAACGGTTGCCGTTTCGAAATATCCGGTCAATATGCGCCTTGGGAATTTAAAAAGGATTCACCGCTCCAGGAATTATATGCAGACGCCTTCTGCGAAAAGTTTGGACGCAAACCTCAAATCGCGGCCATTCATGCTGGACTTGAATGTGCGGTGTTTGCCAAAAAAATCAAGGATTTGGATTGTATTGCGGTAGGTCCGGATATGTTTGACGTGCATACGGTACATGAAAAATTGAGCATCTCCTCCACTATGGAAATTTTTGAGCTGCTCTGTACTGTACTGGAAAGATGCAGATAAACTGTTCTGAAACACTGCGGCAGTATTCAATTTATAAAACGTGCAGAGAGGAAATAGGAGACTATGGAAAACAAAGATTTTAAGCCGTATATTCCAGCGGAAAAAATTACGCCTGAGCTTACGGTAACTTCTATCGTTATGGGCGCGCTGCTGGCCGTCATCTTTGGCGCGGCAAACGCTTATTTAGGATTGCGGGTGGGAATGACCGTTTCAGCGTCTATCCCTGCGGCGGTCATTGCTATGGGCGTTATCCGTGTCATTATGCGCAAAAACTCCATTCTAGAAAGCAATATCGTCCAGACTATTGGTTCAGCCGGCGAGTCTTTGGCGGCTGGTGCTATCTTTACCCTGCCAGCTCTGTTTTTGTGGGCGGCAGAGGGCAAAATGGATAAGCCTAGTTTATGGGAAATCACGATAATCGCTCTGATTGGCGGACTGCTCGGCGTATTTTTTATGGTCCCGCTTCGCAATGCCCTTATCGTGAAGGAACACGGCGTGCTTCCATATCCGGAGGGAACCGCCTGTGCAGAGGTACTTCTGGCAGGAGAAGAGGGTGGCGCAAAAGCTTCCACCGTTTTCGCCGGAATGGGCTTTGCGGCACTATTTAAGTTTATTATCGACGGATTAAAACTGGTGGCCGGAGAAATCTCGGTCAGCGTTAAGGGATTTGCGGGCCAGATCGGTACGCAGATCTATCCGGCGGTCATGAGCGTAGGTTATATTTGCGGTCCAAGAATTTCATCGTATATGTTTGCCGGCGGTCTTTTAAGTTGGCTTGTCCTTATCCCGCTTATTGTGCTTTTCGGCGCGAATATAACCCTTTATCCCGGAACGGAGCCGATTAGCGCGATCTTTGCGGAGGGCGGAGCAGGTGCCATCTGGGAAACCTATATCCGATATATTGGCGCAGGCGCGCTGGCTGCGGGCGGCATTATCAGCTTGATAAAATCTTTGCCGCTTATCCTAAGAACTTTTAAAGGCGCGGTAAAAGGCATGTCGGGTTCCAAAGAGAATGCGGAGCGGCGCACAGAGAAAGACATCTCTATAAAAGTCGTGCTTCTGTCCATTGCCGTCTTGACCCTGCTTGTATGGCTCATCCCCGCTATTCCAGTTAGTTTTATCGGTGCGGTTATTATCGTTGTATTTGGTTTCTTCTTCGCCACCGTATCCTCTCGGATGGTGGGATTGGTAGGCAGCAGCAACAACCCTGTTTCCGGCATGGCGATTGCTACCCTCTTGATTGCCACCCTCGTTTTAAAGCTTACAGGGGCAACCGGTATTACTGGTATGTGCAGCGCCATTGCCATCGGTTCGGTTATTTGTATTGTTGCCGCAATTGCCGGCGATACGTCACAAGACCTGAAAACCGGATTCCTCTTGGGTGCCACCCCTAAGAAACAGCAGATTGGTGAAATTATCGGCGTTATTGTGGCGGCTCTGGCGATCGGCGGAACGCTTTATCTTCTGGATAGTGCGTGGGGCTTTGGTACAAACGAACTGGGAGCTCCTCAAGCAACTCTGATGAAGCTGATTACAGAAGGCGTTATGGACGGAAATCTTCCGTGGGCGCTTGTGTTTATCGGTGCTTTTATTGCTGTGTTGGTTGAAGTTGTGGGCATACCGGTACTGCCCTTTGCTATTGGTGTTTATCTTCCTGTTCAGCTGAACGCCTGCATTATGGTTGGCGGCCTTGTTCGTCTGGCTTTGGATAAGCTGAAACGCAGCAAGGAAGAAAAAGAGGCAATTGTAAATGACGGTGTTCTTTTCTGCTCGGGTATGATCGCCGGTGAAGGCCTAATGGGAATTGTGCTGGCACTTTTGGCGGTATTCGGCTTGAATTCTGTGATCGACCTGTCCGGAAAATTGGCAATACCGGCCATCGTTTCTAATCTTGGCGGATTGGCGTTATTTGCTATCATCATTCTGACACTGCTGAAATTCTCCCTGTGGAAGAAGAGAAAATAAGTATGAAAAAGAAGCAAAGCGAAAATTATCTGGACAAAAAACCGTTGCGAAATGAGAAATTCTCGTGGTCGGTCGATGATGGAAAGGTAACGCTGGAAGTTGAAAATAAAGGTGTATGGAATACGCTTTTTCAAAAGATTTTGAAAAAGCCGAGGATCAGCTATATACATCTGGATGAAATGGGAAGTTTTATCTGGCCTCTTTTAGATGGTGAAAAAAGTATTCTAGAAATAGGAAAAGCTGTGGAAAATCAGTTTGGAGATAAAGCCAATCCGCTATATGAAAGATTGGCTAAATATTTTCAGATTTTAGAAAGCTATCACTTTATATACTTTAGTGAATGAAGTTTGTAAACAAACTGCTAAATTCATCCGAAATGGGTTCATAGAAAACACCTTGATCGATGCTTAATACCAGGCTAAGTCTGCACATACATCGTATCCAGGGCTGGATATTGAGTTTGTCAATGTTTTCCAAACCTGCGGTTGCAAATTGTGACCGCAGGTTTTTTCTATTTTAAAGTTTTGCACCCGAGTTTATCGCAGGTAGCCCTTCTCTATTAGCCGCCAGGCTTTACAGCTGGGAGACCGCAGAGCTTTTTGTCGCTTTCCACCAGTATCCAAAGCAGATCCCTCGAACAACGCTTGGGGGACCCGCTTTAAAAGCCGGAAACTTTATTTTCTCTCTGTCATAGAGTAATACTACGCTCTAACGATGGATAAGGAGGAGGATTATGCGTAACAGATATACCCAGCAGCAAATTTGTTTGATGAACCAGCTCCAGCAATTGTGGGCACAGCTGTATACTGGACACGGTTCTTTATCATCAGCACAGCCGCAGGCCTAGACGATCTGAAACCAGTCACAGGCAGGCTTCTCCAAAACCCGAAGGATTTCGCTCAGCTTCTTGCCCCTATTTTCGGTGTGAAATCAGCATGCCAATTTCAGGAGGTTCTCACCCAACATCTATTGATTGCGGCTGACCTTGTCAACGCGGCCAAAAATGGAGAAACGGAAAAGGCCAATAGCCCTCGTAAAAAATGGTATCAAAACTCGGATGAAATCGCCAATTTTCTGACTTCCATAAACCCATGCTGGAATGAGATGAAATGGAGGGATATGCTGTACAGCCATCTGGAAATGACAGAAAAAGAAGCCGTACTCCGTTTGCAGGGAAATTACACTGGGGACATCGAGATGTTTAACGACATTGAAGAGGAAGCGCTAAAAATGGCAAATTATATGTTCTGCGGCATTATAAATCGCCGATTTAACTAACAGCAGCTTCCCTCTAGACTTGCTTTTTCTTCTTTCTCTTCACTCACATTTAATGGAATATTATTTGTAACAGTCAGCCAGATCTGCGGTCAGCCATTCGCGGCCGCAGTATTTTTTTTGAAGTTTTGCGCCCGCGTTTGTAACAGGTATTTGTGTTATAACCGAAAATGCCATTGAAATCTGAACCCCATGTCTATTTGGACATCTTGTTTTGTTCCCAGTGGGACTGCATTTTATATAGCTGGCCATTTATCTTGCGTCACCCTCTCCTAATAAGGATACAAGGCTTCGGATTTCTACCGCTTGTCATTTTCAGTGCGTCAATTGCGCCTTTAGCTCGTCCAACAGCAGTTCAGCAATTGGCGAGAACACCTGATACTTCTTCCAGATCACGTACATTTTCGTTTCCAAAGGCGGATCCAATGGCCGGAAACAAAGGTCGCTTGTAGGGCTTGTATCGACCAGGTGGTCAAACATGAGCAGATATCCTAGCCCTTCCTTCACAAAGACGGAACCATTATAAGCCAGATTGACCGTGCCGGAAAGATTCAGCGTATCTGCTTTTTCTCCGCACCACCGGGAAATATCAAATTTCATTCCCTGTGCGGAACAGATTAAGGGAAGTCCAACCAGATCGTCAACGCGGATGCATTCTTTTTGGGCAAGCGGATCGTCCCTTTTCATCACAAGCCCCCAGCAATCTACCCCAGGCACCTCCAAATAGTTGTACTTGGACAGATTCGGCGGTTCGGCAATGACTGCAAAATCGATTAGCCCCCGATCCAGCCGCTCCGCAACCTGCTCGGTGTTTCCACTGGTCAGGTGGTAGCGGAACAGAGGATATTTTTTCTTAAACTCCTGAATTGCCTGCGCCAGATATTTGATCTGGTAAGATTCCGCGCATCCAATCTGCACTTCACCGCCCATAATATTATCTAGTGCCTTAAATTCATCCGCGGTTTTATCCACCATGTCCAGGATATCCTCCGCCCGTTTCCGTAGAAGCATCCCCTCGTCTGTCAGGCTGAGGCTGGTGCTGCCACGGCGGAAGAGTTTTCTTCCAAGCTCTCCCTCCAAATCCTTCATTTGTTTGGATAAGGTGGGCTGGGAGACATGCAGGGTTTCCGCCGCCCGGGACATGCTGCCAGCCCTTGCAATTTCTAAGAAATAACGCAGTACACGGATTTCCATCGATTTGTTCTCCTTGCACGGTTTTTGTATCCAGTATACGCAGCAGTGATATTCCTGTCAAGAATATCACTGTATAAAATATAAATATTAGACATATCAATTCTATCTGCTTATAATAAAAGCGTAGGAGGTGCAGGCAAATGGCAGAAGCATCTGATACGCTTGGTATCGTCTACCAAAACCTGAAAGACGCCGGCTGTGACGAGCGAACGACAAACAACTGTATGGCTTTTGCAAAGGTTGGCAACTTAGGCGGTATGCTGCCAATCCTGAAACAGTATCGAAAGGCGCTCCTCAGCTCGGTGCGGTCAGGGCAAAAAAAGATCGACTGTCTGGACTATCTGATTTATAAAATTCAAAAGGAAATGATTTAGGAGGAAACGACTATGAACATGAACTTTGATTTTAACAACCCCACCCGGATCCTGTTTGGCAGCGGTAAGTTGAACGAGCTGGGCAATCAGCCCATGCCCGGAAAAAAGGCGCTGCTTCTGATGTCCGGCGGAAAATCCGCAAAGGTAAGCGGCGCTTATGATCGCACATTAGAGCAGCTCCACAAGGCGGGCGTCAAGGTGGCGGAATTTGCCAAGGTGATGGAAAACCCCGTCAAGGAAATGGTCATGGAAGGCGCGGCCTTTGCCAGAGAAAACGGCTGTGATTTTATCGTCGCACTGGGCGGCGGCGCTGTGCTGGATTCCGCTGTGGCTGTGGCGGCCATGGCCACCAATCCTGGCGACCTGTGGGACTATGTAAACGGAGGTACCGGAAAGGGGCACCCACTTGTAAATCCCGGTCTGCCCATTGTCTCCATTACCCTTACTGCCGGCACAGGCTCTGAGGTTAACTGCTGGGGCGTTATTTCCAATCTGGAAACCAAGGAAAAGATCGGCTTTGGCTACCCGGAGCTGACGCCAGTCCTCGCCGTTGTTGATCCGGAGCTGATGAAAACTGTTCCTGCAAAATACACAGCCTATCAGGGCTTTGACGCGCTGTTCCACAACACCGAAGTGATGATGTCCAATGGCGTCAATATTCTGAGTGAAACCATTGCATTGTCCGCCATTGAGAACATTGCCAAATACCTGCCACGTGCCGTAAAGGATGGCAACGACCTGGAAGCGAGGGAACACATCGCCTATGGCAGCACCATGGCCGGTATCACCATGCAGCTGACCTCCACTACGGCGCAGCATTCCATGGAGCATGCCATGAGCGCCTATCACCACAATCTGCCTCATGGTGCCGGACTGATTATGATTTCCGTGGAGTTTGCCCGGTACTTCATTGAGCGCCACGCCTGCGACGAGCAGTTTGTTAAGATGGCCCGCGTGATGGGAATCCCAGACGCCGACAAACCGGAGGATTTCATCACAGCGCTCTTGCAGCTTCAAAAAGATTGCGGTGTAGACGACCTGAAGATGAGCGATTATGGCATTACCGCCGACGAATGCATGACGCTGGCCGTCAATGCACGGGAGACCATGGGCGGCCTGTTCTTAGCAAATCCCTGCCCCATGTCCGATGAAGAGTGCGCAGGCATTTTTGAAAAAGCGTATCGTTAAGTCAAACGAACCCGCCCTGAATATGTGGCAGGCGTTTTCAAGGGGGCAGGACCTTCTTGAAAACGCCTGTACTTTTTATAAATCGAAGGGAGATAGAAACACCGTGAAGGTTTTGGCGATCAACGGCAGCGCGAGAAAAAACGGAAACACGGATCTTCTGATTGGCCGTATATTTGAAAAGCTACATGCCGCCGGAATCCAAACAGAGGCAATGCAATTTGCGGGAAATACTATCCAGCCCTGCAGGGCGTGTTTTGCCTGCGGCGGCAAAGAAAACTGTGTCCATCAACAAGACGATTTCCAAAGCGTATTTGAAAAAATGAAAGCGGCTGACGGAATCCTTCTGGGCTCTCCCGTCTATTCTGCGAACATATCGGCCAATATGCAGGCCTTCTTGGAGCGGGCGGCGGTTGTGTGTGATATGAATCCCGGGCTTTTGAAACACAAGGTAGGCGCCTGTTTTGTAACCGTGCGCAGGGGCGGTGCGCTGAACGCTGTAGATGCCATGAACCACTTCTTTCTTAACCATGAAATATTTATTTCGGGGAGTACCTATTGGAACATGGTGTATGGACAGATGCCGGGCGATGTGTTAAACGACGAGGAAGGCCTTGCCACTATGGACAGCCTTGCTGAAAATATGCTCTGGCTTTTAGAAAAAATCAAGTGAGAGAAGGGCTAAAAAATAAAAAGAAAATGGGTTCCGATTCTGATTTCAGGTCTGCTTATCATTGGCTGTCTAGCAGGGTGCAGTAATGAAGCTGTCAATTCTTCTGCTGAACCAGAAAGCGCGTCTTCTTCCTCCACAACAGCGCCTGCGGACATCTCGTCTTCGGAAGGCGAAAACTTCGGCGAAGAAACATCCGACCCTGTCTTCGATTTTGAAAGTAGGACGGTAACTCTGAACAGCGGCTATGAAATGCCGATTATGGGGCTTGGCACCTACAGCCTTTCTGACGAGGAATGCTATAACTCTGTCACTGCTTTGCTGGAGGCCGGCGGGCGGCTCATCGATACCGCCCATATCTATGGAAATGAAGCGGCGGTCGGACGAGCGGTACGGGACTCCGATGTCCCTAGAGAGGAAATCAGTATTCATGATGATCACCTCACTCAGATAGTAAAAGCTATTCGAAGGGATCTTAAAATTAAGGACAAGGCATATCCACAAATCAACTTAAAAAAATAACATAGATAAATAATCTTTAACCGTCATTGGAGTTCAGATGTTATCTGTTTCCTATATCTAAGATCTTCACTTTTATTTGCGGTTCATCTATTTCGCAACTATTAGACGGACTGAGCCCAGAACACAAATTGCGTTCTGGGCTCAGCTTTTTCTTGTGCTTAGACTCTTCCTTTTTCTCCCAGGCTTTATCTGTAACGGTCATCCATCTTGCATGATAATACTTCTTTAGCTATAATAGGGCATACGTGAGCCTCATACCGGCAGATTCCTGAAAAAAGAAAGGACGATACAAACCCATGCAGCGAAGTTTAACCGAAGGCGGGATTGCCAAATCTCTCATTATCTTTAGTCTCCCCATGATTTTAGGCAATCTGTTGCAGCATCTTTACAACGTTGCGGATACCCTGATTGTAGGACAGACCATTGGAACCACTGCCCTTTCTGCGGTGGGATCTTCCTACTCCCTGATGACCCTGCTGACCTCAGTGATTCTGGGGCTATGTATGGGCAGCGGCGTGGTCTTTGCCCAGTTTTACGGGGCCAAACGGGAAGACGACATGAAATCCAGCATCTTCAATGCCTGTATCTTCATTCTTTTGGTTTCCGCCGTCATCAATATCCTTGCTTTTTTGCTTCTGGATCAATTCATCATCTGGCTCAATATCCCGGAGCAGGCGGTGGAATATACCCGGGAATACCTGCAGGTAATCTTTGTAGGTATCACCTTTGTTTCCGCCTATAACTTTTTTGCCTGCATCCTGCGCAGCGTGGGCAATACGGTAGTGCCGCTAATCTTCCTGGCGGTTTCCGCCATTACCAATATTGTCCTAGACATTGTTTTTATCGTCAGCTTTCACATGGGGGTGGCAGGGGCTGCCTGGGCCACCGTCATCGCCCAGGCTCTCTCCGCCATCTGTGTGGCCGTCTACTTCTTCGCCAAGGAAAAACAGTTATGTCCCCAACGGCAGCATCTTCATCTCAGCAGGCGGCTGCTGGGCTTTGTCATCAACAACTCCACCCTGACCGCCATCCAGCAGTCCATTATGAATCTTGGTATCTTGATGGTACAGGGGTTGGTCAACAGCTTTGGCTTTTCTGTCAGCGCCGCCTTTGCCGCCGTGGTCAAAATTGACGCCTTCGCCTATATGCCGGCCCAAGACTTCGGCAACGCTTTCTCCACCTATATCGCCCAAAACTACGGCGCCGGGAAGCCGGACCGTATCCGCAAAGGTATCTGGACTGCCGCCAAACTTTCCACTGTTTTCTGTGCTGTAGCTTCAATTTTCGTCTGCCTTCTGGCCCGTCCCTTAATGCTTCTCTTTGTCAAACCGGAGGAGGTCGAGGTTATCAACATCGGCATCCAGTATCTGCACATTGAAGGCGCCTGTTATGTGGGCATTGGTATTCTATTCCTGCTCTACGGCCTATACCGTGGGCTGGCAAGATCTTCTATGTCCATTGTGTTGACGGTGATCTCCCTGGGAAGCCGGGTGCTTCTGGCCTATACCCTGTCCGCTATCCCTGCTGTGGGCATGGTGGGAATCTGGTGGTCCGTTCCCATCGGCTGGGCCCTGGCCGATATTGTTGGTATGCTTTACTATCGACTGAGATTCCGGAAAGATAGCCTGTTGACGGCGATCCCCACCTCTTCCAAAGGCTGAGAAAATTCTCAAGGCAGGTAGAAACTTTGGAGATTTCATTTATGTTTTATCTTAGTCGTTCGGTCCCCACATAAAAAGCCCCCTCTGTGGTACAGAGGGGGCTTTTAAATTGCTATTATCTTTTAAGCGAAGGGAGTATTGTTGACCCGGCGGATGTTGATAGAATCAATGACCGCGTTCCCACGGCTTTTGAGCAGGAAAAGGATGATATCCGCAATGTCCACCGGCTTAATCAAATAGGTGGGATCCAGGTCAGGGCGGACATTGGCCACCATCTCGGTGTACACGCCGCCCGGGGAGAGCAGATGCACCCGGATGCCGTCTTCCTGTACCTCTTTGGCCAGCACCTTGGTAAATCCAGTGATGGCATGCTTAGAGGCGCCGTAAAGGCTCTGATTGACATAGCCTTTATGTCCCACCACCGACGCGATATTGATGATGGTGCCGCAATCGGATTTGCGCATGTGGGGAATGGAATATTTGCACAGAAGGAAAGGTGCCTTCATGTTGGTATCCATGATCTGGTCAAATTCCTCGGCAGTACAGTCCACGACGGGCTTTGCCAAAGAAACGCCCGCATTGTTGATGAGCACATCAATCCGTCCAAAAGCTTCCATGGTCTCGTCAACAATCCGGATAATGTAGCTTTCATCCCTCAGATCACCGGAGACGATCAGGGCTTTTCCCCCCGCTTCCTCTACGAGCTTAGCGGTTTCCTCCAGCTTGGATACGGTGCGTCCGCACAGCACGATCTTCATTCCCTCCTGAGCCAAAGCCAGGGCGGTGGCTTTTCCGATGCCGGAGCCGCTACCGGTGATGATGGCCACGCGGTCGCGATAGGATTGGTTTGTCATAAGTATCCTCCTCTATGAAAAAATCGGGGCTTGTCCCGTTACTATTCTGTCTTAGGGGTACCGTCTGCGTTAAAGAGGGGCAGATAGGCAAGATACTGGATGTCATCCCGGTACTTGGCGTCCCCTTCGGCCAGGATAGCCATTTTCCCTACGATTTTCCCGCCGGCCCGCTTGACCAGCTTCTCCACCGCCCGCAGGCTCTCGCCGGTGCTGATGACATCGTCGATGATGAGCACCTTCTTGTCCCGCATGGCGTCCATATCATCGCTGTCCAGATAGAGCATCTGCTTTTTGGCTGTAGTAATAGAGGTCACCTCGGTGGAGATGATATTTTTCATATACAGCTTAGGGGCCTTTCTGGCGATGATGTATTTTTTAGACTTTTCCTGCCGGGCCATCTCGTACAGAAGAGGAATCCCCTTGGATTCTGCCGTAATCATAATATCGTGTTCCGGGGCGATTTTTTCCAGCTCCCGGGCCGCCGCAATGGTGAGTTCCACGTCACCAAAGATGACAAAGGCGCCGATGTAAAGATCATCGGATAATTTGCACAGAGGCAGTTCCCTTTTTAGTCCCGCGACTTCCAGTGTATAGCTTTTTTCCATTCCATTTCCTCCTCCGCAATATAAACGCCCATCCAGAGATGGACAGACCGATTTTTCGCGGTTTTCTCCCCGCCTTATAATTTTATTATAGCACAGCAAAGGCAAAAGTAGCAATAGTCCGGACAAGGCACAGGGTTCCCGTATCCTCCTTGAATTTTTTAAAAATATATGATTGAAATTTGAATAAATATTGAAAAAATCATGATTTTCCAATATAATGATTAAAAAAGGGGAAAGATGGGAGGAATTGACGGAGGAGAAGAGGCAAAACAACCAGCAGCAGATCACCTGGAGTAAGTGAATAGGAGGTTACTGTATCAAATGGAAAAGTTGTTTAAACTCAAGGAAAACGGAACCACGTTTTCCAAGGAGGTCATTGCGGGTCTGACAACATTCTTCGCTATGGCCTACATCATCATTGTCAACCCCAGCATCCTCAGTGAAGCCGGCATGGAATGGGGCGCTGTTTTCCTCGCCACCATTATCGCGTCCATCGTAGGCACCCTGGTTATGGGTCTTTTCGCCAACGTGCCCTATGCCCAGGCTCCCGGTATGGGACTGAACGCATTTTTCGTCTACACCGTCTGCTTCCAGCTGGGCTTTACCTGGCAGCAGGCTCTGTCCATGGTCTTTATCTGCGGTTTGATCAACATTCTGATCACCGTCACCAAGATCAGAAAATACATCATTAAGGCCATCCCTGTCAGCCTCCAGAATGCTATTGGCGGTGGTATCGGCCTGTTTGTTGCATACATCGGCATGCTGAATGTGGGCCTGATCAGCTTTGACTCCGGCGTTCCCGCTCTGGCCACCTTCAACCAGCCCGCCCTGTGGCTGTTTGTCATCGGCATTGTCCTGACCATCGTCTTGCAGGTCATGAAGGTCAAAGGCGCCATCCTCATCAGCATTATCGTCACCACCCTCATCGGTATTCCTATGGGCGTTACCACCACGGCAGAGACCGTCAGCTTCTCTGAAGCTTGCGCCGCCCTGCCCTCCACCTTTGGCGTCATCTTCACCGGTGAAGGCCTTGGTTCTCTGTTTGTTGATGCGGCCAAGATCCCTCTGGTGCTCATCACCATCTTCGCCTTCAGCCTGTCCGACACCTTTGACACCATCGGCACCTTTATTGGTACCGGCCGTCGTTCCGGCATCTTCAGCGAGGAAGATGAAAAAGCTATGGAGAGCAGCGCCGGCTTCCATTCCAAGATGGACAAGGCCCTCTTCGCTGATGCTACCGCCACCTCTGTTGGCGCTATCTTCGGTACCTCCAACACCACCACCTTCGTGGAAAGCGCGGCAGGTATCGGCGCTGGTGGTCGTACCGGTTTGACCAGCGTTGTCGTAGCCATCTGCTTTGCGCTAAGCGCATTCCTCTCCACCTTTATCAGCGCCATCCCCTATGCCGCCACCGCTCCCGCTCTGGTCGCTGTCGGCGTCATGATGGCATCCTCCTTCAAGGAAATCAACTGGACCGACTTCGCGGACGCCGTTCCCGCCTTCTTCGCAGGCGTATTCATGGCCTTCTGCTACAGCATTTCCTACGGCATCGCGGCAGGCTTCATCTTCTACTGCATCGTCAAGATCTGCAAGAAAGAAGCCAAGACCGTCCATCCCATCCTGTGGGTTGCCACCGCGCTGTTTATCCTCAACTTCGTTCTGCTGGCCCTTCTTTAAAATTGAGTCATTCTCTCATCCCCGGCCCCGGGCGGACGCTTTCCGGCGTTTGTCCGGGGTTTTCGTATGTACCAAAAGATATGCCTATCACCGATACAAAGGAAGAATTCTCCCTTTTTCCCTTTTAATTTGCCAGTTTCTTTGCTATAATAAATTATTAGTCATATCACCCCAAAATGACCCAATCAAAAATGCATTCAGGAGGAATCAATCATGAGTAGAAACACCTTCTACATTACCACCCCCATCTATTATCCGTCGGACAAGCTGCACATCGGGCACAGCTATTGTACCGTTGCCACCGACACCATGGCCAGATACAAACGAATGCAGGGGTATGATGTGATGTTCTTGACCGGTACTGATGAACACGGTCAAAAAATTGAGCTCAAGGCAAAGGAAGCCGGCGTCACCCCCAAACAATATGTGGACAATGTGGTGGCCGGCATTAAAGATCTTTGGAAGCTGATGAACATCTCCAACGACCGGTTCATCCGCACCACCGACGATTACCATGAGGAATCTGTCAAGAAGATTTTTAAACAGCTCTATGATCAGGGCGATATCTATAAAGGAACCTATAAGGGCAAATACTGCACCCCCTGCGAGTCCTTCTGGACCGAAAGCCAGCTGGTGGACGGCAAATGTCCCGACTGCGGCCGTGAGGTTGTGGACGCCGAGGAAGAGGCTTATTTCTTCCGGCTCTCCGCCTACGCGGACAAGCTGGTCAAGTATTATGAAGAACATCCGGATTTTGTGGAACCGCAATCCCGTCTCAACGAGATGATCAACAACTTCATCAAGCCCGGCCTCGAGGATCTGTGTGTCTCCCGGACCTCCTTTACCTGGGGCGTTCCGGTGGAGTTTGATCCCAAGCACGTGGTCTATGTCTGGATTGACGCCCTTTCCAACTATATTACGGCTCTGGGTTACGGCAATGAGAAATACCACGATTACGACAAATACTGGCCGGCGGACGTCCACTTTGTGGGCAAAGAAATCATCCGCTTCCACACCATTATCTGGCCTGCCATGCTCATGGCCCTCAACCTCCCACTGCCTAAAAAGGTTTTCGGCCACGGCTGGCTCCTGCTGGAGGGGGGCAAGATGAGCAAGTCCAAGGGCAATGTCGTGGACCCTGTGGTGCTCTGTGAGCGCTATGGGGTAGACGCCCTGCGCTACTTCCTGCTGAGGGAATTCCCCTTTGGCTCCGACGGTGTCTTCTCCAACGAGGCCCTGATTACCCGCATCAATGCGGACCTTGCCAACGACCTGGGGAACCTGGTCTCCCGCACCGTCTCCATGGTGGAAAAATACTTCGGCGGCACCCTGCCTGAGGCACAGCAGGAGGGGCCGGAGGACGCGCCTCTTCTGGAGATGGCCAATGCCCTGCGGGATCGCTATGAAGCCCAGATGGAGCACTACGCCTTCCAAAACGGCCTGATCGAGACCTTTAAGCTCATCTCCCGGGCCAATAAATATATTGATGAAACCGCCCCCTGGATCCTGGCCAAGGACGAGGCCAACAAACCCCGACTGGCCCGGGTTATGTATAACCTTCTGGAGAGCATCCGGATGGCGGCGGTGCTGCTCCAGCCCTTTATGCCCGATTCCTGCGAGAAGATCTTCGCCCAGATCGGCGCGCCTGAGAATCTCCGCACCTGGGATTCCGCCGTCAAGTTCGGCGCCCTGGACGCTCAGGTTACCGTTCATAAAGGGGAAACCCTCTTCCCCCGCATCGACCTGAAGAAGGAGCTGGCTCTCCTGGAAGAGGCGGAGGCAAAGGCCAGAGCCGCCACCCAGGAAAGCGCAAAGAAAGAAGCTCCCAAACACGAGGAAAAGCTGGAGGGCATTGCCCAGATCGGCATTGACGACTTCTCCAAAGTTCAGCTGTTGGTGGCACAGATTAAGGAATGCGAGCCGGTTCCCAAATCGGACAAGCTTCTCCGCCTGATGCTGGATGACGGCAGTGGTGAACTGCGTCAGGTAGTCTCCGGCATCGCCAAGTGGTACGCTCCGGCGGATCTTATCGGGAAAAAGGTCATCATTGTGGGCAATCTCAAGCCGGTGAAGCTGCGGGGCGTCCTCTCCAACGGCATGATTTTGGCCGCTGACTGCACCGCTGACGATGTGAAAGTCCTCTTTGTCGATGACGCTATCCCCTGCGGCGCGAAAATCCATTAGTATTGACGAGGTATCCTGTGGAAAATATCTTTGATTCCCACGCTCATTATGACGATCGGAAGTTTGACTCCGACCGGGCCGAGGTCATAGCGGCCCTCCCCTCCCAAGGGGTCAGGGCGGTCATGAATCCCGGCTGTGACCTTTCTTCCTCTCTAAAGGCGATCTCCTTTGCTGAAACCTACCCCTATTTCTATGCCGCGGTGGGCTTTCATCCCGAGTTCGCCGGTAAAATGACCCAGAAGGATCTGGAGTCTGTCGCCTCCCTGGCCGGTCATCCCAAGGTCATGGCCATCGGAGAAATCGGCTTAGACTATCACTATGACGACGCCTGCCCCAGGGAGATCCAGCGGGAGGTCTTTGCCCAGCAGCTTGCTCTGGCAAAGGAGCTTTCCCTCCCTGTCATTGTCCACGACCGGGAGGCCCACGGGGATACCCTGGATCTGCTGCGGAAATACCGGCCGGAGGGCATTGTCCACTGCTACAGCGGCAGCCCAGAGATGGTGGAAGAAATTGTAAAGCTGGGGATGTACATCGGTTTCACCGGTGTGGTCACCTTTAAAAACGCTTCCAAGACCCTGCGGGCCGCGGCGGCCGTCCCCCTGGACCGGCTGCTGGTTGAAACCGACGCCCCCTATATGGCGCCGGAGCCCTGCCGGGGCCGGCGGTGCGACTCTTCCCTGCTCGAATATACCATTGGCGCACTGGCAAGGGTCAAGGAGATGGATCCCCAGCAGCTGGCGGACCTTACCTTTGCAAACGCCTGCCGGGTCTACCACATTCCGGACGGTCAAAACTGAGATAAAAGCTCCTTATAGGGCAGAGGCAATTTGCCCTATGGGGAGCTTTGTGGTATAATAAGGCCGCAAAATGTGAAAATTCCCCATGACGATAGAAAAGAGGAGGCATCCGCCCTATGAAATTCAAGCTGGCGCTGCTCGTCGGCAAAATCATCTATTTTTTCGGAAAATTCATCGGCAAAAGCTCCAACCTGCCTGGAGATATCGCCCTGAAAATCTGTCCTGATCTGCTGGGCAGATTCCAAATCCAGGGCAAAATCATCGCCGTTACCGGCTCCAACGGAAAAACCACCACCGCCAACATGGTGGCCCATGTGTTGTCCTGCTGCGGTCATACGGTGACCAACAACGCCAAAGGCTCCAACATGACCGGCGGTGTGGCCACCACCCTGCTCAATGCCGCCAACTTTTCCGGCGTTGTCCCCCAGGAATATGTGGTGCTGGAGGTGGATGAGCGCTTCTCCCGCATCATCTTTAAGTCTTTCTCCCCCCACTATATGTTGGTGACCAACCTCTTCCGGGACCAGCTGACCCGCAATGGCAACGTGGATGTCATCATTGACAAGCTCCACGAGGCCATCAAACCGGAGGTCAAGCTGATTCTCAACGCCAACGATCCCATTAGCAGCCGTCTGGCTCCCGACAACCCGCGGGTCTACTATATGCTGGAGGAAAATGAGGCGTCCTCCAAAGAATGCCTTAACATCACCCACGACGCCAAGGTGTGTCCGGTCTGCTATCACCGGCTCAGCTATGATTATTATCACTACAACCATATTGGCGGTTATCACTGCGACGCCTGTGGTTTTGCCACTCCGGAGGCCAAATATACCGCCCACATCGACGACCTGAAGGCGGGCAGCTTCTCCATCGACGGCTTCCCTGTCAAGACCCAGTACAACAGCCTGTTTAACATCCTCAACATCACCGCCTGCGTGGCTGCTTGCTGCGAAGCTGGCATTGGAGAAGAAGAGGCAGCCAAGGCTGTCTCCACCTTCCAGGTGAGCCGTGAGCGGTACGACGAATTTAAGGTGGGGGATCGCAAGGCCGTCATGATCCTCTCCAAGAACCAGAACCCAGTCTCCTTCGACCAGTCCATCTCCCGGGTGCTGGAGATGGAGGGGGAGAAAACGGTGGTCATCTATGTCAACAACATCAACCACACCGGCCACAGGGATACCACCTGGCTCTATGATATCGCCTTTGAGCGGCTGAAAGATCAAGTAGATAATATCGTCTGCACCGGCCCCCGGGCCTATGACCTGGCGGTACGGCTGAATATGGCGGATTTTGACATGTCGAAGGTGAAGGTCCAGCCCTTCCGCTCCCGGCTGAAATCGGTAATCCAGGAGACGAGAGGCACCATCTATGTTCTCACCGAGCTTTACGACGCAAAAGGGATTTTGGAGGTGATCAGCCGATGAGCACGGAAAAAAATATCAACGTCCTCTGGCTTTATGACGACCTTCTGGACCTTTATGGGGACAGCGGCAATCTGATGCTGCTGAAAAAGCGGCTGGGACAGCTGGGTTACACCATGCTGGTCACCCGATCCAGCCTGGATGAATCCCCCAAAATCAGCGAATACGATATGATTTATATGGGCCCCGGCAAAGCAAAGAATCTGCGCCGCGCCTGCGAGCATCTGCTGACCCTCAAGGACGAGTTTGTCAAAGCCATAGAAGAGGAAAAGGTCTTCCTCATCACCGGCAATGCCCGGCTCATGCTGGGCAAGGGGTACACCGATGAAGACGGTACCTTTGTGAAAGGACTGGAGATCTTCCCCTATGTGGGGGAGGAAACCGGCCAGGTGTTCATCAGCGATGTGGTGGCCAACCCCCAGTTTGAAACCAACGAGTCCTTAATGTACGGCTTTATCAATCGCACCAGCCTCATCAAGGACAATGTGGGGCCCTATCTTCTCAAGCTGGTCAAAGGAGCTGGCGATGAGAAAAAAGGGGATATTTTCGAAGGGAATCTTTACAAGAATCTGTTTTCCACCTGGCTGTTAGGGCCGGTGCTGGTCAAAAACCCCCAGATGGCCCGGGAATTCATCGGGCGCCTAATTGGACGGGAACAGGTGGCCTATGACGACACCCTGGAGACCATGGCGCTGAAGATGACCCTCAAGGAATTTTCTTTATAAAAACGGAGCAAAAAAATTGGGCCTGTCCTATGGACAGGCCCTTCTTGTTTTTATAGGCTCAGGTTGGTAAAGGCGTTTTCCCCCGGATAGATCCCGCTTTGGCTGATCATCCCCGAGATGCGCAGCAGGCGGTTATACTTGGCCACCCGGTCGCTGCGGGAGGGGGCGCCGGTTTTGATCTGCCCGGCATTTACGGCCACCGCCAGGTCGGCGATGGTGGTATCCTCCGTCTCCCCAGAGCGGTGGGAAATGATGCTGGTGTATCCCGCCCGATGGGCCATGGAGATGGCATCCATGGTTTCGGTAAGGGTGCCAATCTGGTTGACCTTGACAAGCAGGGCGTTTCCCGCTCCCAGCTGGATCCCCTTGCGCAGCCGCTTGACATTGGTGACAAACAGGTCGTCTCCCACCAGCTGGACACGGTTGCCCAGGGCCTGGGTGATTTGGACAAAGCCATCCCAATCGTCTTCAGCTAAGGGGTCTTCGATGGAGATGATGGGATAGCGTCCGCAAAGATCCTCCCAGTAGGCGCACAGCTCTCCGGTGGACATCCGGGTCTGCTTTTTGGGCAGGACATATTCCCCGTCGGAAAACCACTCGCTGGATGCGGCATCAATGGCGATTTTCACATCATCCCCCGGCGCATAGCCCGCCTGCTGCACCGCTTCCAGAATCACCTTGATGGCGTCCTCGTCGTCGGGCAGGTCGGGGGCATAGCCTCCCTCATCTCCCACCGAGGTAGAAAGGCCCCGGGATGCCAGGATCTTCCCCAGGGCGTGAAAGATTTCGCATCCCCAGCGCAGCGCCTCGGGGAACGAATCGGCGCCGGTGGGCATAATCATAAATTCCTGGATATCGATGTTGTTTTTGGCATGGGCGCCGCCGTTGAGGATATTCATCATAGGCACCGGCAGGGTGTGCGCGTGGCATCCTCCCAGATAACGGAACAGGGGCAAACCCGCCGCTCGGGCCGCCGCTTTGGCATTGGCCAAAGATACGGCCAGCATGGCATTGGCGCCGATTTTTGATTTGTTTTCATTGGGATCCGTCTTTTTCAGGATACTGTCGATCTGCATCTGGTTCATGGCGTTTTTCCCCAGAACCCCATCGGCAATTTCCCCGTTGACATGTTCCACCGCCTTTCTGACGCCTTTGCCTCCAAAGCGGAAACTGTCGCCGTCTCTCAGCTCATAGGCCTCGAACATGCCGGTGGATGCTCCTGAGGGGACAGCGGCCCGGCCAACTGCACCGCATTCCAGGGTCACTTCCGCTTCCACTGTAGGATTGCCCCGGGAATCGATAATCTCCCGCCCATAAACTTTTGCAATTTTTGTCGAATATTTCATAGGTCTCCTCCAGGTTTTACAAATATTTCTATAGTGGTAGTGTTACTATTTTTTTGTTAATATATACCGCTTGGGACATAAATAATTTTCTTCCAAAACGGCACAATAGAAGTGCGGGCCTTCTGCAAAATTCCAAAATACTGCGAAAGGCCCCGCCCCTTTCCGGGACGAATTAATCAATATACGATGAGGAAACATCGGGAGGTATTTCATATGAAGTCTGTAAAAATCACTGCCCTCGGACTGGCCCTGGCCCTTTTGATGAGCTTGACTATGGCCGGCTGTACCGACAAAGACAAGGATAGCAGTTCTTCTTCCTCTAGCCCTACAACGACCACCACGACAACCCATTCAGAAAGTGAATCCATGTCTCATTCGGGGGGCACTACCTCTACCCCTACCACCAGCAACCCCGAATCGCAGGAGCCCTCGGCTCCTGCCATGGGAGCGGATTTTAACAGTTTGTCCTCCCTTTCTACCAAGGCCCAGGGGTGGGGCCAGGGGGTGGAGGTCAACGATAAGAACCAGCCCACCGGCTGCACCATGTTCCAGGAGAAATACGGAAAATACAACGCCTACTATATTGCGCCGGACGCAGGAAACAAAATCTACTTAACCTTTGACGAAGGATACGAAAACGGCTATACCTCCCAAATTCTCGATGTCCTCAAGGAAAAAAACTGTAGCGCCGTCTTTTTTGTCACCTATGACTATGTCTGCAAAAATCCGGATCTGATCCAAAGGATGATCGATGAGGGGCATATTGTAGGCAATCACAGCTATTCCCATCCTCACTTTCCCCAAATCCCCTTAGAGGAGGCCCAGGAAGATGTGGTATCCCTCCATGAGTATATGGAGGAAAACTTTGACTATACCATGACCCTGTTCCGCTTCCCCTACGGCGAGTTTAGCGAACAGATGCTGGGGCTGATGGATAGCCTGGGCTACAAAACCCTGTTCTGGTCCTGGGCCTATAAGGATTGGGAAACGGATAACCAGCCTGATCCTGCTGCTGCCCTGGAAAAGATTACCAAGGCAGAGCACCCGGGGGCTATCTATCTGCTTCATGCGGTATCCCAAACCAATACTGCTGTCCTCGGCGACGCCATTGACCACATGCGGGAAAATGGCTATGAGGTGGCGAAATTTGATCTGTAGTAGAGATAATATTTGTTTTGTTGCGCGGGGAGGGAAAACTACCTCCCCGCTTTTTATATGCTATTTTTCTTCCTGTTCGACAGGTCTGAAGAAAAATTTTTCTCTTCTTTTCTATAACTTTGCTATACAGAAACATGACACAATTGATATAATAGGAACAAGAACCAACCGGGAAACAGATAGAGAATTATGGAGGTAGGTATGGATTTTTTTAGCATTGTGAACTTAGCGGGAGGACTTGCCTTGTTCCTATACGGTATGTCCGCCCTGGGCAGCGGCCTGGAGCGGCTTTCCGGCGGCAGGTTAGAAAAAACCTTAGAGAAAATGACCAGCAATACCATCAAAGGAGTATTGCTAGGTGCTTTGGTCACCGGAGCCATTCAAAGTTCCTCCGCCACCACCGTAATCGTTGTAGGCCTTGTCAACGCCGGCATCCTTAAACTCCGGCAGGCCATCGGCGTCATTATGGGAGCTAATATCGGCACCACCGTCACCGCCCAGATCCTGCGGCTGTCCGATCTGAGCAGCGACAACTTCTTCATCCAGTTTCTCAAGCCCACCACCCTGGCCCCTTTGGCAGCCATCGCAGGTATTATCCTGGTCATGGGCAGCAAAAAGGCACGGCAGCGGGAGGCCGGTCAGATCCTGTTGGGATTTGGTATCCTTTTCACCGGCATGTTCACCATGGAGTCCGCTGTCCGGCCTCTGAGCGAAATGCCGCAGTTTGCCGAAATATTTGCCGCACTTTCCAATCCTATCTTAGGGGTACTGGTCGGCGCCGTTGTCACCGCCATCATCCAGAGCTCCTCCGCTTCCATTGGCATTTTGCAGGCGCTGAGCTCCACGGGGATTATTACCTTTTCCTCCGCCTTCCCCATCATTATGGGGCAGAATATCGGCACCTGCATTACCCCAATCCTGGCCAGCATTGGCGCCAACAAAAACGCAAAGCGCTCCGCCTGTGTTCATCTGAGCTTTAACGTCATCGGCACCGCTGTCTTCCTCATTGTCACCTATGCCATCCAATACACGATAGGATTCCCCTTCTGGGATGACGCCATCAGCAGAGGCGGCATTGCCAATTTCCACACCCTTTTTAACGTAGTCACCACCATCCTCTTCCTCCCCTTTGTAGGTCTATTGGAGAAACTGGCCAATACCATTATCAAATCCGACCAACGGGAGTTAAAGCAGGATGCCATTACCAGCAATCTGGACGAGCGTTTTCTTCTTTCCCCTGGACTTGCCATCCAGCAATCCCGTGAAACCGTCCTTGCCATGGCCGATCTGGCCCAGTCAAATTTTGGAGAATGCAGCAAACTGCTGGGCAATTTTGACCCCAAAGTTGCGGAACGGGTCAAGGACAACGAAAATATCATCGACAAGCTGGAGGACCGTCTGGGCAACTATCTGCTGCGGCTGTCAGAAAAAGAACTGTCGGAGCCAGAAAACCGGGAGATTTCGGAGCTGCTACAGGTCATCAGCGAGTTTGAGCGGATCGGTGACTATTCGGTCAATATGATGGAACAGGCCCAGTACCTTTATGAAAACAACATCAAGCTTTCGGACAAGGCTCACAGCGAGTTGGATATTATCAGCCAGGCAGTGGCGGAGATCATCGGCTTGGCGGTTCGCTGCTTCGGCCAATCTGATCTAAAGAGCGCTACCTCCATCGAGCCGCTGGAGGAGACCATCGACGCCATGATCGATCTGCTCAAGTTCCGCCATATCGACCGGCTCAAACTGGGAAAATGCACGGTAGATGCCGGCGTTGCCTTCCTGGAAACCCTGACCAACATGGAACGGATCTCCGATCACTGTTCTAACGTAGCGGTCTATGTCATGGGCCACGAAGGCAATCATATGCAGGGTTTGGATCGGCACGAGTACATCCGGCTGATGCACTCGGGACAAAATCAAGCCTACACCGAAAAGTTCCAGGAGTATTCCACCAAGTATCTGGACACTGTGAAAAATCTAATCTAAGCTTTCTGCCGCCGCGCCTTTGGTTGCGGCGGCTCTTTTGCAGAAATTTTCCTTTTCCTCTGGATATCTTTGCCCATATCGTTTAGAATAGATATACCATAGGAAAAGGAGATCCGTCATGGAGCATCAACACCAGCAAAAAAGATGGAAAAGGGCCGATCTTCTCATCATTGGCATTCTTCTGCTGGCAGCCCTCCTTTCCGCCGTTTTTCTGTGGCTGCAAAGCGGAAGCGGAGATGATCGGATCGCCGTCATTGCCGTCAGCGGAGAAACTGTGCGGGAAATCAACCTAACCCAAAATAAGGCCACCGAAACCTTCTCTCTGGAGGGGGCCGGCAGTCATACCGTCACCTTTTCTTTAGAGGGCAGCCGCATCTGCTTTGTAGACGCCCAGTGTCCAGACAAGGTCTGTCAAAACACCGGCTGGGTGGAGGAGCCGGGGCAGTCTGCTGTCTGCCTTCCCTTTGAAACCTCCTTGCGGGTTTACCTCGCGTCAGAGTGGACGGATCATTGAATTTAAAGGCAAAATATGTTATTCTAAAATTTATGATATCTCCCCTGTTGACCCGCTTTTTCGCCGGGTCCCCACAGGGATTTGGATGCCGGTAAAAATTTCACCGGTACGGAAATCTTATCTTGGCCGCAATCCGCGGCGGAATGGAGCTTTTGACTATGAGCGAACAAGACAATCTGGCTCTTGCCGAACTTCTCTTCCCCAACGTGACCACCACTCCGGAGGACATGGAGGCCCGCTATCCCGCCCGGCAGCTCCCAGAGGGGGCGAAGGTCACCCGGATGGCCCCCAGCCCCACCGGTTTTATGCATCTGGGCAACCTTTTCGGCGCCATCACCGACGAGCGTTTGGCTCATCAAAGCGGCGGCGTCTTTTATCTGCGTATTGAGGACACCGACCTCAAACGGGCGGTGGAAGGTGGCGTGGAAACCATTATCCGGGTGTTCCAGGAATTCGGCCTCCCCTTTGACGAAGGAGCCACCATCGATGGGGACAACGGCAAGTATGGCCCCTACCGTCAGCGGCAGCGCGCTCATATCTATCATACCTATGCCAAGGACTTGGTCCGGCGGGGACTTGCTTATCCCTGCTTCTGCACCGAAGATGACCTGGCCGAAATGCGGAAACAGCAGGAGGCCGAAAAGGCCAATTTCGGCTATTACGGCAAATGGGCTGTCCACCGGGATATGCCGCTGGACCAGATCAAGGAAAATCTGGCCGCCGGAAAGGAATATGTCCTGCGCTTCCGGGCTTCCGGGGATGGGGTCCAGCGCTTCAAACTGAAGGATCTGGTCAAAGGCGATCTAGACATGCCTGTCAACGACCAGGATGTGGTCCTTTTAAAAAGCGACGGCATCCCTACCTATCACTTTGCCCACGTCATCGACGATCATCTCATGCGCACCACCCATGTGGTCCGGGGAGAGGAGTGGCTGGCCACCCTGCCCATCCATGTAGATCTGTTCCGGGCTCTGGGCTTTAAAATTCCCAAATATGTCCATACCGCTCAGCTGATGAAGATGGACGGCAGTTCTAAACGCAAACTTTCCAAGCGGAAAGATCCGGAGCTGGCGCTGGATTTCTACCGCGCTGAGGGTTATCCGGTAGCTTCGGTAAAGGAATACCTCATGACCCTTCTCAACTCCAACTTTGAGGAGTGGCGGCTGGCCAACCCCACGGCGGAGCTGGAGCAGTTTAAATTTACCACCAACAAGATGAGCACCTCCGGCGCCCTCTTTGACCTGGACAAGCTGCGGGATGTGAGCAAAAATACCATCGCCATGCTCCCGGCGGAAAAGGTCTATGAGGAGGTGGCTGGATGGTCCAAAGAATTTGATCCCCAGCTTCATGAGCTTCTCACCCGGGATCCCGGCTATGCCACCGCCATCTTCCAGATCGGCCGGGGCGGCAAGAAGCCGAGAAAAGACATCGCCGTCTGGAGCGAGGTCAAATCCTATTTGGACTTTTTCTACGACGAGCTCTTTGTCCCCGGCGGAGATTACCCGGAGCACACCTCAAGGGAGGATATCCTGGCCATTTTGGAAGGCTATATCCCCTTGTATGATGAGGGAGACGACCAGAACGCTTGGTTTGACAAGATTACCAACCTGGGCGTTTCTCTGGGATTTGCCGCCAAGACCAAGGAGTACAAACAGAATCCTGACGCCTACAAAGGCCACGTGGGGGATGTGAGCATGGTGCTGCGGGTGGCCATCACCGGGCGGACCAACTCCCCGGACATGTACGATGTCATGAGGATTTTGGGCAAAGATCGGGTCGTAGAGCGGATCGAAAATGCTACAAATCGTATAAAATCTAAATAAATATACAATCTGTAAATAAGTGAAAGGGATTGACGGCAGATGGAAGAGCATATTTCCAATTTTATTCACGATATTATTGACGAGGACATTAAAAACGGTTTCTCGGAGCGGATTCACACCCGCTTCCCGCCGGAGCCCAACGGTTACCTCCACATCGGCAGCGCCAAGGCCATCTGGATCAACTGGGGCACCGCCCAAAAGTACAACGGCCTGTTTAACCTGCGCTATGACGACACCAATCCGGTGAAAGAGGACGACGAATACGTCCAGGCCATTGAGGAGGACCTGCGGTGGCTGGGCGCCGAGCCCAACGGCGGCATCTACTACGGCTCCGACTATTTTGACAAGTGCTATGAATTTGCGGTAAAACTCATCAAGGAAGGCAAGGCCTACGTCTGTGACTTAAGCGCCGAGCAGATGCGGGAATACCGGGGCACCCTGACCGAGCCGGGTAAGGAAAGCCCTTATCGGAACCGTTCGGTAGAGGAAAACCTGGCCCTTTTTGAAAAGATGAAAAACGGGGAGTTCCCGGATGGATACTGCACCCTGCGGGCCAAAATCGACATGGCTTCCCCCAACATGAACATGCGGGATCCGGCCATCTATCGGATTGTCCGGGCCCATCATCACCGTCAGGGGGATAAGTGGTGCATCTATCCCCTCTACGACTTCGCCCATCCCATCCAGGACGCCCTGGAAGGGATCACCCATTCTCTATGCTCTATTGAGTTTGAGAACCACCGGCCTCTCTATGACTGGGTGGTGGATAACATCGGCTTTGAAAAGAAGCCTCATCAGTATGAATTCGCCCGTCTCAATGTGACCTACACCGTCATGAGCAAACGGTACCTGAAAAAGCTGGTGGATGAAGGGCTGGTGGATGGCTGGGACGATCCCAGAATGCCCACTCTCTGCGGCCTGCGCCGGAGAGGCTACACCCCCTCTTCCATCCTGGAATTTGTCAAGACCGCCGGCGTCTCCAAAAACTACAGCGTGGTGGACATCGGGCTGCTGGAGCACTGCATCCGGGATGAGCTCAACCAGACGGCCCAGCGGCGGATTGCCGTCACCGAGCCGCTGAAGGTGACCATTGTCAACTATCCCGAGGATCAGGTGGAATACTTTGAGGTGAGCAATAATCCCAACGACGAATCCGCCGGCACCAGAAAGGTCCCCTTCAGCCGCCAGCTCTACATCGAAAAAAGCGACTTCATGGAGGTGCCGGTACCCAAATACTTCCGGCTGAAGCCTGGCGGGGAAGTCCGGCTGATGGGCTCCTATGTCATCAAGTGCGAGGACTTTGTCAAGGATGAAAACGGCAATGTGGTGGAGCTTCTCTGCACCTATGACCCCTATACCAATGGCCGCAACCCCGAGGATGGCCACAAGGTCAAGGGCACCATCCACTGGGTCAGCGCCGACCATTGCGTAGAGGCTAATGTTGCCCTTTACGACAAGCTTTTCACCATTGAAAATGTGTCCGACATCCCCGAGGACAAGACCTATGACGACTATCTCAACCCGGATTCCAAGCGGATTCTCACCGGCTGCAAGCTGGAGCAGTCCATGGCGGATGTAAAACCGGGAGAGCGGTTCCAGTTTGTCCGGCTGGGCTACTTCTGCAAGGATACCAAGAATGAAAACACCTACAACCAGATTGTCACCCTCAAGGACAGCTGGGCTAAGGCAAAAAAATAATCAGACCTTTACAAGGGGGCGGAAAAATCCGCCCCCTTTCGCTTTTTACAGCGTCCCCAAAAAGATACTGGGGAGGTTTGTTCAAAGCCTTCTGGGCAAGATTTTTCGGCTTTTTCTGGCGAAATCTCAGAGAAATCCTTAGAATATTGTAGATTATATAGCTTTATGTTATAATAAATTGCTTATGAGTATGGAATGGCCGTAAAAAAGAGAATACGGTTGTCGAAAGGGCGTTTGCGCCCTGGAGAAAAGAGTTAAGGAGGTATTTTATGGAAGAAAACAAGATGGGAACCCAGCCCATGTTGGGGCTGATTGCCAAGATGTCCCTGCCCGCTATGTTTTCCATGCTGATCCAGTCGCTATACAATGTGGTGGACAGTATTTTTGTTGCCCAAATCGGAGAAAATGCGTTGACCGCTGTCTCCCTGGCCTATCCGGTACAAACGCTGATGATCGCCTTTGGCGTGGGAACCGGTGTGGGACTCAATTCCCTCATCTCCCGCCGGTTGGGAGAAAAACGCATCGATGACGCCACCGATGCGGCCAACCATGGCGCAATTTTGGGCGTTGCTACCTGGATTTTATTCGCGCTGCTGGGAATTTTCTTTACCGAAACCTTCTTCCGGTTCTATACTTCCGATCCCACCATCTTCCAGATGGGGTGTGATTACACCTATGTAGTCACCATTTTCTCCATCGGCGTCTTTGTGGAAATCAATAACGAACGGACCCTGCAGGCTACCGGCAACATGATCTATCCCATGGTCTTTCAGCTCATCGGCGCTGTGGCCAATATCATCCTGGATCCCATCTTCATCTTCGGCTGGCTGGGAATCCCCGCTATGGGAGTCAAAGGCGCTGCCATTGCCACTGTTGCAGGACAGATTCTGGCCATGATCTACAGCACCTACATTTTACAGTGCAAAGATCATGCCGTGAAGGTCAGCTTTAAAAACTTCAAATTTAAATGGGGCATTGTTGGCGAGATCTATAAGGTGGGATTCCCCTCCATTGTTATGCAGGCCATTGCCTCGGTGCTCATCGTTGGTCTCAACGCCATTCTGACCGTTTTCTCTTCCACAGCGGTGGCGGTGCTGGGCGTTTATTATAAGCTCCAGTCCTTTGTCTTTATGCCGGTTTTCGGCCTCAACAACGGCCTCATGCCTATTATGGGCTATAACTTTGGCGCAAAAAACCGCAAACGACTCATCGACGCCACCAAAATCGGCTTGGTCATTGCCGTGGCCATTATGGCCGTGGGCATGTTGGTCTTTATGATCTTTCCCCAGATTCTTCTCATGTTCTTTAATGCCACTCCCCAGATGCTGGAAATCGGTATTCCGGCTCTTCGGATCATCAGTATCTGCTTTGTCTTCGCCGCTTTGGGCATTGTGTTTTCTACTTTTTTCCAAGCCATCGGCAACGGCTTTGTCAGTTTGCTCATCTCCCTGCTGCGGCAGCTTATCGTCATTCTTCCCGTGGCCTATTTCCTTTCCCACTGGCTCAACAGTGCCGTAGGTGTCTGGTGGGCCTTCCCCATTGCGGAGCTTATTTCCTTCCTGGCCAGTTTGGGAATGTTCGCCTATATCTATGGGAAAAGAATCAAACAACTTCCCCGAGGTGCAGATTAAATTATGAGAATACGAAGAAAGCCCTGGGCTCGGCCGGAACTTTTCGCCTGCCCCTTTTGCATTAACGAAGAGGAAAAAGCTGCTGTAGCCGGCCACTGGCAGGAACAGTTTGCTCATCCCCAGCCTCTGTGGCTGGAGCTGGGCTGTGGCAAAGGCCAGTTTATGGCCTCCCTAGCCTCCTCCCATCCTGAAATTAATTTCATCGCTATCGATATTAAAAGCGAGGTCCTGGTGCTGGCCAAACGAAAGATCGAACAGGCTTATGCCCAACGGCAGATGCCCTTAGACAATATCCGCATCCTCTCTCAGGATATTGAGCGGATTCATACCCTGCTTCTGCCCCAGGACCAGGTAGAGCGGATTTACATCAACTTCTGCAATCCCTGGAGCCAAAAGGCCAAACACCGCAAGCGGAGGCTGACCCATCCTAGGCAGTTGGAGCAATACAAAACCTTTTTGGCTCCCGGCGGGGAAATTTGGTTTAAAACCGATGACGACTCCCTTTTTGCCGATTCTGTCCACTACTTTGAGGAGTGCGGCTTTTCCATCCGCTATCAGACCCTAGACCTGCATCATAGCGGCTTTGAGGGCAACATCCCCACCGAACATGAAGCCATGTTCTCTGAACAGGGGATCCCGATCAAGTTTCTCATTGCGGTAGCTTCCTAAGGGTTTTCGGTAGTGCCCGGCGGATTTCCACGCTATCTAAATACAATTAAAAAGAGACGGCCCCAAAAGCCGTCTCTTTTATCTTTTGTCTTCTTTTTTCTTTCGCATATACCGGTTGCAGAGGAGAGAGGAAACTAAGGATATGGCAATCATAGCCAGGAAGGAGAGCAAGAACCTGAGGGAAAAGGGATCGGTAATAGAACTGCCCATCATGGTAGCGGGAATCATAATCGGCGTGAGCCCTAAGATGGAGCCTACCACATAACTGGGATAGCGGATACCGTAAGCGCCCAGGAACATGCTGACAATATCCCCCGGGAGGATACTGACCACCCGCAGCAGATAGGAAACCAGGACGCCGTTTTGCATGGAGATTTCCTCCAGCCGCTTCGCCTTCTTAAAACGGCCCAGCAGGGTACTGACGGCTTCCTGGCCGCAGATCTTCCCCAGAAGATAGGGCAGCGTGGTGCAGACGGCGAGGCCCAGGAAATTGATGACAATGGCCCATGGGGTGGGAAACACCACGCCGGCCGCCAGATAGATGGCCACCAACGGAAAGATAACCGATACAGATTTCAGTGCGTAAATACCCATGAAAAAAAGAACAGCCAAAAGATAGTTGTCGGGAGAAAAATGGACCAGCTGTTCAAAGGATATATTTTTAAGATTGGCTCCAAAGAGGATCAAAGCAATGAGGATGGCCACAAAGGGTAGGAATTTCACATAGCGGAAAATGCGCATACGCATCTCCTGCTTCTTTTGCGGCCCGGTCAAGGGCGCCACGCTCCATCACCCGCTTTCAACCTTTTTCTTTTTATTGT
>CAJFSX010000017.1 GCA_904419775.1 Candidatus Pararuminococcus gallinarum
TTTCTAGGCCAATGTGGGCTGCAATTTGAAATTATGTGCAGATGCAAAGACCACTGGTTACTTCTGGTTTTCCGTAGAGAGATGTTGGAAAAAAGTCTACAAGGAAACAACGTCCGGATCATACTTCAACAGACGGGATATCCTTTACAGGAAGGTGTAAATGGTTGGATTACCCACCTTAAAAAACGTCTTAGTTCCCGCGGTGGATTTCCTCATGAAATTGGACTGTTTTTAGGATATCCCATTGAGGATGTATTGGGATTCCAGGAAAAACAGGGCAAGGATTATCTGTTGTGCGGGCATTGGAAGGTGTATGCAAATCCGGAAAAGGCAAAGCGTCTATTTGAACGATATGACCGCTGTAGGAAAGCAATCTACAGACGGGTAGAACAGGGAGATTCAATTATAAGGGTATTTTGTGGTGCGCATTCTGAATATGTCTTGAAAGAGGCATGCAGATACGCATAAACATTCTTTAATATAGAAAGGAAGAAAAATAATGAGCAAAATGGCAGTGATTTATTGGTCCCAGACAGGAAATACCCAGATGATGGCCCAGGCCATCATGGAGGGTGCAGTACAGGCAGGCGTGGAAGCGGAGCTGTTTACCGTATCTGAAATTGCGCCGGAACAAGCCGCTACCTATGATTTGCTGGCGTTAGGCTGCCCGGCTATGGGGGCAGAAGTTTTGGAAGAGGAGGAGTTTGAGCCGTTTTTTACCGCGCTTGAGGACTCTCTTTCTGGAAAGAAAGTTATGCTTTTTGGCTCCTATGGATGGGGAGATGGTGAATGGATGAGAAATTGGCAGGATAGAGTGACAGATGCCGGCGCTGCACTTTTCCAGGGTGAGGGTCTTATCCTCAACGAGACGCCAGATGATAGAGGGCTGGAAACCTGCAAAAACTGGGGCAAAGAATTTGCCGGCCAGTAATCATAGAAGGAATGGTTTCCTTTTTATAACTCTGTGTAAAAAAGCGCTTGGAATTTGAGAATTCCAAGCGCTTTTTCTTATATCGCGCTCAACGCGGTGGAAAAACTTCAAATAGAAAAAATCTGCGGTGCACGAATTGCTCACCGCCGGTGTAGGAAGTGTTGACAAAATAGATATCCACTGAAAACGCGAGTGAAAAGGCAAAAGAAAAAACTGAGCCCGGAACGCAGATTGCGTCCAGGCTCAGCCTGATGGAGCTACTGACCGGATTCGAACCGGTGACCTGCTGATTACGAATCAGCTGCTCTACCGACTGAGCCACAGTAGCAGATAGATTGCTATACTATTATAATAATTCTGTGAAATTCCGTCAAGTCTTAGATAAATCTACTTGAAATGAAAATTATTTTGAAAATTATATATATTATGGTAATATATTACAGGTCCATATTTCATCCGAAACGGAATTTTCAAATTTTGTTCTTTAAATATGATGAAATAATTGGTTATTTATAGTATAATGAGAACATCTGTAGGATTTAGATAAGTTCCATAGAGGATTTTCTGTGGAGAAAATGAATTTGCAAAAATAATGGACGTTTGTCCAATCGAAATAAAAGGATGGATTTAACTTATGGCATATAAAAAGCCTGTTTATATTAATAGAGGAAGAAAGAACTTTTCGGATGCGGTCCCCATTTTATTATTTCTATTACTAGCTATCATCTTAGCGGCGGGTATTGCCCTTGTGTGGCAGCACCAACAGGAAAAGGGAAAGCAACTCTTGGCACAGTCTAACTCTTCAAGTAGCAGTAGCCTGCCGGCTGTCATTGAAAGTAAGGAGAGCAGCAGTTCTTCTATAACCAGTGATAGTGAATCAGCTTCTAGCAATAGTCAACAGAGCACAGAATCCAGCAGCAACTTAGAAACAGTTGTTACGGCGGATCAAGTAGTGTTTGGCGAACCAATTCCAGAAAGCTCAAGGGTCAAATCGGAATATTTTGATGATGCCCTATTCATCGGAGATTCTATTTCCCAGGGAATCGAATTGTATCAGATGATGGATAACGCCACCGTATTGGCGGACCGCGGTCTAAATCCGCAGACGATTTTTACCAAAGCAGTGGTAAAAGATGCCTCGGGCAATGAGGTAACCGTAGTCGACGCGCTAAAGGACTATCAGCCTCAGAAAGTGTATGTCATGCTGGGAGCCAATGGCCTTGGTTGGCTAAATAAAGATCAGTTTATTAGTGATTACAGCCGATTGGTGGATGTAATCAAGCAGACATATCCTAATGCAAAGATCTATATCCAGTCTGTTCTTCCGGTGACACAGAAATACGAAGATGAAAAGCCCGAAATGGCAAATTCCAAGATTGATGATTACAATGCAGCCATTCTGTCAATGACAAAGGACAAGCAAGTTTATTATGTCAATGTAGCTGAGGCTTTCAAGGACGATACAGGAGCATTACCTGACGATGCCAGCCCAAAAGATGGTATGCATTTTGGAGCTGAGTATTACCAAAAATGGTTTGATTATTTAAAAACACATACAGTACAGTAATGGAGGATGAAGAAAATGAAAAAAACAATCACTTTACTCATGGTGACATGCTTGCTCGTCATGGCTGTTTTCGCGGGTTGCGGCTCAAATAGCAATGATGGCACAGGGAAACAACCAGCTACAGCGGATATTGCTCAAAAGCTTCTGGATGGCATTGCCTTTGACGATGAGTTGATCCAGCTGGAGGGCGATAGGATGACCACCCAGTATGATGAAATTAATGCGGACGATCTGGAAGAATACACCGTGTATGTTAGCTCCTCTGGCGCCACGCCTGAAGAAGTAGCTGTATTCAAGCTCAAAGAAGGCGGAGACGAACAGGCTCTGGAAGACGCAATCGACAGTCGTGTACAGGATCAAAAAGACGGTTTTGTAGATTATGTTCCGGAGGAAATGCCAAAGCTGGAGAATTGCGCAATCCTTCACCAAGGCAATTACTATGCACTGGTTGTGGCAGGGGATTCCTCAGGAGCCCAGGACATATTTGACGGCTGCTTTGCATAAGAAAGAAAGTATGGTATAAAGGGGGGAGACGGATGCAGGTCGAATGCTGGTCGGTAATTTTAATAGTCTTGGCAATTTGTGTAGTCTACTTGAAAGCCCATAAAAACCAGTACGCTTTTACGGTTTTGCCCCTTTGTGTCCTGCCCCTTTTTCATATTATGAGCCTTCCATTGGCTCAATGGATCCATCCTTGGTGCCCTTTAAATTATAATGAGATATTTATCGGCATTGATGTTATCGGCTTGGCATTGTCTACGTTGCTTCTCTATATTTCGTCTAAAAATATTAAGAATAAAAAGGCACGCATCGGCTTTTTGGTCTGTAGTGTCTTGTTCAATGTGATCTTGTCCGTAGTGCTGATTGAAAGCAACATTATCTATTGATTGTTATAAAAATACGCCCGCAGTTGAGCGGGCGTATTTTTTTGATAGAAATGCATATTTATCTAAATAGAGTCAAAAATATATTGACAAAAAAATAACAATTTTGTATAATGAAACTGCAAAGATTGTTATTAAATTAACAATCTCAAGAAAACAATCACAACACTGTTAATTTAGGAGGACAAGAACATGGCTGAGAAAAAAACGTCACGGGAAAATCTGCAAGTTGACGTAAAACAAATGATTGACCAACTAGTTGCCAAAGCGAATGTCGCTCTTGAACAGTATATGCAGATGGACCAGGAGCAGGTGGATGAAGCGGTCCACGCTATGGCTTTGGCGGGATTGGATCATCACCAGGAATTAGCGAAGCTGGCGGTTGACGAGACCGGACGCGGTGTATTCGAGGACAAGGTCATCAAAAATATTTTTTCTACCGAGTATATCTGGCATGACATAAAGTACCAGAAAACGGTGGGCATTGTTGATGAAAATGAAATGGAAGGTTATGTGGAGGTAGCGGAGCCTGTAGGCGTTGTTGCTGGAGTCACACCGGTGACCAATCCCACTTCCACAACGATGTTCAAATCCTTAATCTGTGCAAAAACCCGTAACCCGATTATTTTTGGATTTCATCCCTCTGCACAGAAGTGCTCTGTTGCGGCCGCAAAGGTACTCCGTGATGCGGCAGTGGCGCATGGCGCCCCTGAAAACTGCATACAGTGGATTGAGTTTCCCTCCATTGAGGCAACCAACGCGCTGATGAATCATCCGGGAGTTTCCATGATCTTGGCTACTGGTGGTGCTGGCATGGTAAAAAGTGCCTATTCCGCAGGAAAACCGGCCTTAGGTGTTGGACCTGGAAATGTTCCCTGCTACATTGAAAAATCTGTGGATGTTGCTCGGGCCTGTAATGATTTAATTCTATCCAAAACATTTGATAATGGAATGATCTGTGCTTCTGAGCAAGCGGCCATTGTAGATGAAGAGATCGCTCCTGCGTTTGAGAAGATCATGACCTATTACGATTGCTTCTTTCTTAATCCAGAAGAGACCAAGAAAGTAAGTGATTTTGTGATTAATTCTGAGAAAGGCGCCGTGAATCCCGTAGTGGTTGGAAAACCCGCCTGGTGGATTGCGGAACAGGCCGGAGTGAAGGTCCCGGAGAAAACCAAGATCCTGTTGGCCCGACTGGAGGATGTGGGACCCGATTATCCCCTTTCCAGAGAAAAGCTTTCTCCAGTGTTGGCATATTTTGTGGTCAAAAACAGCGAAGAGGGTTTTGCGATGGCCAAGAAGATGCTGGAATTTGGCGGTTTAGGCCATTCTGCTGTCATCCACTCCAATGATCCTGCGCTGTGCAAACGCTACGGTGAAGAGATGAAGGTGGGACGTGTTATCACCAACTCTCCCTCTTCCCAGGGCGCCATCGGCGACATTTATAACACCAATACTCCATCTTTGACCCTGGGATGCGGCTCTTTCGGAAGGAACTCTACCACCTCCAATGTATCCTCTGTTAATTTGATCAACAAAAAACGCGTTGCCAAGAGGAGAGTAAATATGCAGTGGTTTAAAATTCCACCCAAGATTTACTTTGAGAACGATTCTATCCAGTATCTCGAAAAGATGCCCAATATCTCCAGAGCGTTCATTGTCACCGATCCGATGATGGTGAAGCTGGGGAATGTGGATAAAATACTCTATTATCTCCGCAAGCGGACAGAGTACTGCCATGCGGAAATATTCTCTGAAGTTGAGCCGGATCCCTCTGTGGAGACCATTATGCGCGGTGTTGCTGCAATGAACAGCTTCCAACCCGATGTCATCATTGCTCTCGGAGGCGGATCCGCCATGGATGCTGCCAAAGGCATGTGGCTGTTCTATGAACACCCAGAAACGGACTTTGGTGGGCTGAGGCTGAAATTCCTGGATATCCGGAAGAGAACCTATCACTTTCCGAAATTGGGAGAGAAAGCGCAGCTGGTCTGCATCCCCACCACCTCCGGTACCGGATCCGAGGTCACCTCTTTTTCTGTTATCACCGACAAACAGAATGGCAACATTAAATATCCATTGGCTGACTATGAGCTGACCCCGGATGTGGCGATCATCGACCCCCAGTTTGTCATGAGCCTTCCCAAATCTGCAACAGCAGATACCGGTTTGGACGTTTTGACCCATGCACTGGAAGCTTATGTCTCCGTTCTCGCTTCGGATTATACTGACGGTTTGGCATTGCAGGCTATTGAGATGGTCTTCCAGTACCTGCCCAGGGCGTATAAGAACGGCGCTACCGATTTTGAGGCAAGGGAGAAAATGCACAACGCTTCCTGTATTGCGGGACTTGCCTTTACCAACGCCTTTTTGGGACTGAACCACTCCATGGCCCACAAGCTAGGCGGGGAATATCATATTCCTCACGGCCGTGCCAATGCAGTGCTCTTGCCCTATGTCATCGCTTACAATGCCAGCAAGCCTACCAAGTTTGCGACCTGGCCCAAATATGGAAAGTTTGTTGCTGACAAAAAATATGCCAGAGTCGCGAGATTCCTTGGCCTGCCCTGCGGTACTACCGAAGAGGGAGTAGAGAGCCTGATCAAAGCGGTAAAGGATCTCATTGCTGAGCTGAATATACCCAGCTGCATCAAGGATTGTGGTGTTGATGAAAAGATTTTTATGGCCGGGGTAGAAAAACTCTCTTACCGTGCCTTTGAGGACCAGTGCACCACCACCAATCCGAGATATCCTCTGGTCAAAGAAATCGAGTCGATCTACAAGCAGGCCTACTATGGCGATGAAAATAACTGAAAATTTGCCCCAAATAGATTTACAGACAAGGAAAGGCTGTCTTCATTCGGAGACGGCCTTTCCTTATTTGATTGACCGATCACTGTCGCAAAAAGGGCAATTCATTTCTGATCCCCCCATAACAGCTATTTTACTATCGAGGAAATAGTTCCAAGAAGCTTTAGAGGCGTACTATTTCGCGCTAGGAAAGCATATGTTGTGTCAGAGAAAAGGGGGCGGCAGATGAAACAGAGAAAACGGATAATGACCCGGATAGCCACAGTGTTGTTAGGATTGCTGCTGATTTTCCTAGGAATCCTATGTTACCCAAGGGAAAATCGGTCTGAAAGGTTACAGCCACCAACCGAAAAGAATATCCTTATCATCCGAGAATAACAAAGCAGCGGAAGCAACTAAGCTTCCGCCGCTTTGTTATTTTTTTATGAGCACACTGGAAGGGTCCCGGATATAGTCTTTTGTCATCTTGATGACCACCCCGCTGAGACCGATCAGGCCGATCAGGTTGGGAATCGCCATCAGCCCATTGAGGGTATCGGAGATATCCCAGGCCAGATCAATTTTCATGGTAGCGCCTACAACGGTCAAAAAGATAAAGACGGTACGGTAAATGAGTACCGGAGAAGAACTCTTTTTACACAGGTAGGCGACACTATGCTCCCCATACATGCACCATCCCAAGAGGGCAGAGATGGCGAACAACGCAGTAGCAATGGAAATAAAGTACCCTCCAAATTTTCCAAAAGCCTGGGAAAATGCAGCGGCAGCCATGGCTGTATCGGGAATGGTGCTGTTCCATACACCTGAGGATAGAAGGACAAGAGCAGTCATGGTGCAGACCACGATGGTATCCACAAAGACTTCGAACATCCCCCAGAATCCTTGTTCCACAGGGTTGTCGGTATCCGCTACCGCATGGGCGATGGGAGCGCTGCCAAGTCCTGCCTCATTGGTGAAAACACCCCTGGCGAAGCCATAACGCATGGCTTGGGCGACAGTAAATCCGATGATGCCACCGGCAGCTGATTCAGGATGAAAAGCCCCCTGAAGGATCAGAGCAAAAGCATGGGGAATTTCAGACCAGTTTAGGATGATGACCACCGAAGTTCCAAGGATATAAAAGATAGACATGATGGGAACAAGAGCCGAGGTAACCTTGGTAATCCGCTTGACCCCGCCCAAAATGACAGCGGCGGTAATCGTGGCGACAGCCACGCCAGAAATCCAGGGAGGAATATGAAAGGACGCCTCTAGGGCACCGGAGATAGCGTTGGATTGGGTCATATTGCCGATACCAAAGGAGGCGAGGGCACAAAGGACCGAAAAGATACAGGCCAGCCACTTCATATGCAACCCTTTTTCTATGTAAAGCATAGGGCCGCCGTAATATCGCCCATTTTCATCTGTACTACGGAATCGGACGGCCAAAGCCACCTCCGCATACTTGGTCATCATACCAAAAAAGGCGCTGATCCACATCCAAAAAACAGCGCCAGGGCCGCCAAGAGAAATAGCAGTGGCAATCCCTACAATATTTCCCACCCCGATGGTCCCGGCCAGGGCAGTGGACATAGCTTGAAAGGGGGTGATCTTTTGGCCGGTTGGTTTTGAAGACCGTCTAGCAAAAAGAGAGCCTGCCGTACATCGGATCATTCGTCCAAATCTGGTCAGATGAAAGAATTTGGTCCGAAGAGAAAGATAAACGCCGGTTCCCAAAAGAAGCACCAGCATAAACGGTCCCCAGACAAAACTGTTTACTTGACCGTTGAGGGCGGTCAATGCCGTCATCAGCTGATCTACCATGGAAAGATCCACCTTTCTGCTTTGCGTTTCCCGAACTATGGGGATAGGAGTTCTTCACTACCCTACATATATATGGAAGAAGCCGATACAGATATGTATAAACCCAAAGCAGAGTGGCGTAGGAGAAAATCAGACTAAATAAAAAAGCCATATGGACACACTTGCCACATGGCTTTTTGCAAAACTTATTTACCGAAAAAGGCGTCGAACAGGTCATCCTGTTCCGAGAAGTGGGTCACATAACCAATGGGAATCTGGTTATCGGTCAGCTCAATGAGTTTTTTGCATTTTTCAGGTCCAAATGCGCCACACAGTTCAATAGCCCCCACATCCTTGTTCTGAACAAGGTCTTTGACCATCTCGCAGGCTTCATCAAAATCTCGAACACCACAGAGAATGGTGTTGCGTTTTGAAGTTACAAAGGTTGCTTTGTGCTCCTCAGGATTATAGTGAGGTCCCATCACCAGAAATGCAAGATGTTTTTGTGCCATATGATCTCTTCCTTTCTCCGTTTTCTTTTATCATACCACCAAGTCAACGGGAAGACGTACCAAAAAATGATTCAATATTTTGGATGACTTTTTTCCCTAACCGTCGCGTTGTCTGAATGGACGCCCCGGAGGACTTGCCTACGCAGGAAACATTGGGAAGCTCTCGTAAAGAGGGATCCCCCAATGCAAGTTCGGTATCGCATAAAAAATAATTATCAGGACAGGCCAGCCATTGGTTTAGAGCGGGAAGATCAAAGGATGGGCCAATGGACGTGTTGACGATAATCTTCCCGTTGCCAAAAAGGGAAAATTCCCGCTCATGCAGGAGAATCACATTTTTATTGAGACAGGTGCAGAGGATATCCACTTCCTGCAGCAGGGTATCCAGATCGCGGTACTGAAACCCTTCCTCTTCCATGTCTGGTTTGCGGGTGCGGCTATAATAGTACATGTCAGCGCCAAAATAACGGATGCCGCGGCCCACAAGGGAACCACTGGTGCCCAGACCCAGAATTCCCACCTTCACTCCGGTCAGCTCGGTGGGATAGTCTTTCCATTGACGGGGCCCAAATCCGTGGAGCAACCGGACCAATTCGCTGATAACGTACTCCACCACACCTTCATCCCCATAATCTCGGACACCCAATACAGTGATCCCGCGGCTCTGCGCAAAACGGATATCCACATTGGCGCTCTCGGGAGAATAGAGACTGCAGCACATACCGATGTATTGAATTGAGGGGCAAGCAGCGATGACCTGGGCATTGATCCCGCTGGTGTAAGAGAGAAGGACACCGTCAGCGTCCCCAATGCGGCGGATAATTTCCTGGTCATCAGTGGGAAGGTCGGAATAGAGCTGAACCTCCTTCGCCAGCCTCTGCAATTCTTTCTCAGAATGGGGATCCAAATGGATAGGTTCAATAGCGACAAGCTTACGGAACATATCTTTACCTCCTGTCCGGCGCTAGATAGACGTTAATTCCATTTTGTTTATAGTACTGGATAAATCTGGCATCCGTGGAGGCGTTGATGATCACATTGCGGATGCGATCCAGGTTGCATAGGTGGACAAAATGACGTTTGTTGAATTTGCTTTTATCCACGGTAAGGAAAAATTGTTTGGAGTTATCAAGAAGATAGTGATACAAGGGGAGATGGAGCCGGTTGACAATGGAATAGCCAGCGATGAGATCAACTCCATCAATATTGATGAAAACTTTATCAAAATAAAAATTGCGCAACATATCAGTGGTGAATTCCCCGATGGTTTCGATAAAATTGTCTTGGATATTGACATCACCACCCAGCAAGAGCGTCTTAGCGCTTTTAGATTGCGCCAGTTTCAAAAACCGAGTCAATACTGGTGGTGACTATCGTGACACCCTTCCGGTTCTGGATATAGCGAGCGATTAGGGAACAGACCTTGCTGGCACCAAGAAATAGTATTGTGATCCTGGATGAGCTCCGCAGCTGGGCTGGCAATGGCATCCTTGTCGGCATAAATTTCAGGAATTTCTTCGCCGTCCAGCCGAGAGATTGACTTTTTTCTGGGGGAATGTACGGGTCCCTGCCGTGTTTTTTCAGGATCTTTCCCTGCTGGCGGATCTGATTGGGGTCGCGATGGATTGAAGCCAGGGAAGCGCCGGTAATTTCGCTAAGAACCTCGGTTGTTGCGGTATCATGTTCTTTCAGATAATTGTAAATCATTTTTTCCCGATCGACGGAAAACAAAACCATCCCTCTTTTCCGTGATTTAGTACAAAAGAATCAATGATGGAAAGTCCATTTTTTACTATTCTATCAGAGCGGTCAACTAAAATCAAGAAAGAAAAGCAACCTCAAAAAGGGAATCAATAATCGAAAACGATCACTTTAATTCCTGTGTTCTTCTGAAGCATTCAATGAGATAAAATTCTGACGAATTTAGATTTCATAAGTTAACCCATAGGGAGGACACTATCGGAGGAAAGCTTAAGAAAATCCCTATAACAAATGGAGATATCAGCGATCAGCACAAATCACTAAGGCAAAAACAAACAAAAAATCTTCTTGTTTGTGAAAAAATATTGCCAATAATTTTTGACGATGATAAGATAGAATTAATCATTTACTTTTTTAAGTAAGGATCATGAAAAAGGAGGAAAAGAAATTGAGAAGGAGAGCAAAGAGAGGATTTTCCCTGTTGTTTGCCCTGGTTTTTGCTCTGATGAGCGTCGTTCCCGCGGGGATGACCATGGTCAGCGCTGCCGGACCGGTAGAGCTGGCTGGCTGGAGCGGGGACTTTTCCTTGGAGGAGGGGGTCCTTACCCTCAACAATACGGGCCAAGGCAATAACTATGTGGCATCCTCCACACAATCAGGCGCTTTTGTCTTTGAGACGACCATGAGTTATCAGGAAGGCGCTACCGCCGACGCCGGGCTTCTCTTCGGCGCCCCGGCCCAGGAGATGGAGCCTGCGGCTGGCGGTTGGTATGGCGCCATGGTCAATAATGGCGAAGCCAGGGTCTTCTGTGAACGGGGGGCGGATACCCTTAACGTGGTGGCCCCTATCCCCTAACAGCAGCGAGCTGGATTATGAAAACCTCCGGCTAAAGCTGACGGTAGATGCGGCGAAAAATGTGGAGTTCTATGTCAACGACATGGAAAATCCTGTCATTTCCACCACAGCGCCTAATTTTGCCGGTGGTTATGTGGGCTTTGTCGGCTATAACCGCAGTGTCAAATACAGCGATTTTTCCTTTACTGACAATACCGATGCCCCGGTCCAGGGCGATTTTAACACCAACATCGAAGGTGAATGGACGGCCTCCGGCGGTATCTGGATGGAGACGGAGGACGGCCTCCTGGCTAACAACGGGGGCACCGGTGACCAGTTTTATATGTCACAATTGAATGTACCAGCTTCTGGCGCCTTTATCCTGGAAGGCGATATGCAGCTTTTGGAAGGTAATGCGGCGGGGCTGGTATTCGGCGTCAAGGACCCGGATAATCCCTATTCCTGCTGGTACTGCGTCAATGTGGACAAGAATATGCGCATTACCAAGCTTTTTAAGAACACGGGAACCGAAGTTTGGTCCATTCCCCGCAACCTGACAGAGGATGAGATGGAAAAGACCAATTTCCACTTCCGGGTCGAGGTGCTGGAAGGAGGCATGTTCAACTTCTATTTAGATGGGGAACTGGTGGGCTCCCGGCAGGAGACCGGTGATGTGTTTGAAGGCGGGTATATCGGTGTTATGAGCCACTTTGCCAAGGTGGTGTTCAATAATGTAGAGTATACCCCGGCCACCACCCCCAAGCTCACCGGCTTGGAGATTGAGGGCGCAGAGCTCAACGAGGAGTTTTCCCCCTCCCTTTACACTTACACGGCAGAGGTCCCCTATACGGTGGAAAGCGTACAGGTCAAAGCTTCTGCAGAGGCCGGCTATAGTCTGTCTATCAACGATGTGGCGGCTGTAGTCGGGGAATTTAAAGAAGTGGCACTGGAATCCGGATACAATGATATCTTGGTCAAGCTGACAGATGAAGAGACCGGAATTTCTAACATTACCACCATCCAGATCAAAAAGGCTTCTGATCCGGCTACTGCTTTCCAGGAGCAGTTCCGCCCCCAGTTCCACTTCACTCCGGAATATAACTGGATCAATGACCCCAACGGCTTAATGTACAATGCCAGCACCGGGGAATACCACATGTACTTCCAGCACAACCCCTATGACAAGGTGTGGGGGAATATGAGCTGGGGCCATGCGGTTTCCAAAGATTTGATTACCTGGACGGAGATGCCGGTGACCATGACCCCGGACGAGCTGGGGGCCATTTTCTCTGGCTGCGGCGTCATTGATAGGAACAATACCAGCGGACTCTTTGACGAGAGCACCCCGCCGGATGAGCGGATGGTGGCGATCTTTACCCACAGCGGCGGGGACACCACCTATGGCAACGAAAAACAATCCTTAGCTTATTCCCTGGACAATGGCCGGACCTGGATCAAATATAGCGGCAACCCGGTTTTGCGCAACGAGGGGAATAAATATGGCGGCGGCTTCCGGGATCCCCAGGTCTGGTGGCAGGAGGATGACGATTATGAGGCAGGCGGTGTCTGGCTGATGATTGTGGCCGGCGGCGACGGCCAGATCTTCTCCTCCTCCGACCTGATCCACTGGACAAAGGAAAGCGACCTATACTATGAAAACGGCGCTAGGATCTCCTCTGAGTGCCCGGGCTTATACCCCCTGACTGTTGAGGGTACTGGAGAAACCAAGTGGGTCTACAACGGCTCCGGCAAATGGTATGTGGTAGGTGACCTAGTCAAAGAAGGTGGGAAATATACCTTTAAGGCCCTGACTGGACAGATCACTTACAATGGCGGACCGGATATGTACGCCACCATGAAGTGGTTCAACGACCCCAAAGGACGCACCCTGCTGACCAGCTGGATGCAGGAAACCGCCATGGATGGCAAGGATTGGACAGGCGCCCAGTCCCTGCCTCTGGTGACCGGACTCAAGCTGATTAACGGCGAATACCGTCTGACCTCCTATGCTCCGGAGGAGATCAATGCCTATCGTTCTGAGAATCCTTTTTATGAGGTAGATAATCTGAAAGTCGGCGCCGACGATGAAAATATTCTCCAAGGCTTAGCCGGACAGAAATTTGATATTGAGGCAACCATTACCCCCGAAACAGCCACCGAGTTTGGTTTCAACCTGAGAAAAGGTGGAGACAACCAGCTTACTGTGAAGTACAACGCAGAGTCTGACCTGCTTTATGTAGATAAGAGCCAGACGGGCAATTGGGGTAAAAATGAAGTTTGCTCTTATCAGCTGTATCCCACAGCGGATGGAAAGATTAAGCTGCGTATCCTGGTGGACTGGTCTATCATTGACGTATTCGGCAATGATGGCGAAGCGGCTATCGACACCATCTTCTACACCTCCCTGGACAATGCGGGAATGGAATTCTTCACCAATGGCGATTTGACCATTGATTCCCTGAAGATCTGGGATATGAAGTCCATGTATCGGGACGATTTGACTTCATCCGATGGGAATCCAACTTCTCTGCTTGTTTCTGCTCCTGGTACCGTGGGCGTCAACGAGGAGTTTACTGTTACCGCCAATGTGCTGCCCAACAGTGTAGAGAATAAGAGCGTTACATGGAGCTGCGACGACGGCCTTGTTATCGTAGAGCGGACAGACACCGCTTTGACCCTACGGGCTCCTGCCACTGGTGAATATACCATTAAAGCAGTCACGAACGCCGGTGGGCTTGAAAAAGAAGTGACAGTTAATGTTATTGAAAAGAACTTTAACACCAATCTTTCCGGCTGGTCTACCTCTGGTGGTTCTTGGCAGGTCGTTGAGGATGGATATCAAGGTGTTGGTTCTGGAGACTCCTTTGCTGTAGCAGAGCAGACAGTCAACGGCGACTTTGTCTTTGAAGGTGACGTCCAGCTCGTAGATGGACAGGCGCTGGGCCTTGTTTTCCGGGCGGCAGATACGGCGGCAAATTCCGCTGGCGGCTATGTCCTCAACTTTGACATGGTGGGCAAGAACTTCCGTATCTTCGAATTCCCCAGGGGCGGCGGCGCGGCCCGGGACGTGATGAACGTCGGTTTTGCGGCGGCTGGGGTCGAGGCAAAGCTGGGCCAGTGGCACCACTACAAAGTGGAGGCGGTTGGCGACGCCTACACCGTAACCTTTGACGATACTGTTATTGCCCAGGGCACGGTGGACTCTGGCACCATCCGAGAAGGACGAGTTGGTGTTATGGTGTTCAATGGTACTGCCAAATTTGACAATGTATATCTGAATACCGGTTCTCCGATTGTTTCGGTAGAAGAGGTCGAGGATATCGTTGTTCAGGTTGGTACTTCCATGGACGAAGTGCTTTATCGCCTGCCTGAAAAGCTTCTGGCAACCCAGGAAGACGGCGTACAGGTCAGTGTCGGTGTGACATGGGATCTGAGCAATGTAAAACTGGATGAGGAAGGTACTTATCAGGTGGAAGGTACCCTGGATGGAACGGATGTAAAGGCTTATGCCAACATCATCGTCAATGAGACCGGCGAAGTGACTCTGATTTCCCTGGATCCTGAGTCTCTGGCAGTTTCTGCTCAGGTAGGAACAAGCGCAGAGGATGTCTTTGCCAAACTGCAGAAGGATGTAGTGGCCAACTACTCCGATGGCAGCAAAGTGAATATGACTGTCACTGATTGGGATTACAGCCATGTGAAGTTTGATACAGCGGGAACCTATGCTGCTACTGGTTATCTCAGCGTTGATGGTGAAGTGACAGGCATTACGATTCCTATTCAGGTAACTATCACCGCAGCTGGTGGTGGCGACGGAGATAATGATACCCCCAGCATCCCTGGTTCTGATGAAGACCAGACCGGCGGAAGTGATTGGGATTGGCCGTCTGGCAGTGGATCTGGTTCTTCTTCGAATAACGCTGATGATGACAAATACAACCCAATTACCGGCGATAACAGCGCTCTGCCTATCGCATTGGCAGTTTTGGCCGTATCTGCAGGTGCAGTTGTAGTCTTCAGACGTAAAAAGAAATAAGAGGATTCTTGGATAAGGATATAGTCACTTATCAATCCGAAAAGACTTCATAATAATTAAAAAGGAACAGAGAGAATCATCTTGATTCTCTCTGTTCCTTTTTTACTGTTAACGCCAGCTTTAAGCTCGAATATCAGCCACTCCTATATATGGTATCGGAAATTTGAGAAAAGGAGTGGAAATGTAGGATGAAATAGCCAGTTTTTATCCCTAAACACTGATTAACCATAAAAGCGACTCATCTTTTATAAAAAATTAAAAAAATCAAATTTGCCTCTTGCTTTTTATAAGATATTCATGTATAATATCGTATGTCGCTTGGGGGCGTAGCTCACCTGGGAGAGCGCTTGAATGGCATTCAAGAGGTAGTCGGTTCGATCCCGATCGTCTCCACCAAAAAAAGACCGAGAAATGGCGAGAATAAGCTGTTTGTCGGTCTTTCTTTTTTTGTGAAAAAAGAGTGGGAAATAGAGAAAAGATTTCTATTACGTATCCTTTTACGTATCGAATTAGAGGCTATCCGTAATTTTTCTCAGATCACCATAATTGACATGCTTTTACTAGATAATTTACCGTCTCTTGCTGCCATCTTTTTTTGTATAGCCTTTTGCATTTTCACTTGCACGCTGTTCCCAACGTCCTAAGATCCAGTTGAGAAACAAAGTAAAAGATGCAATGAGAAGAATGCCCCAGACGATTTTGACAAAGTTGTGAGTGCGCATTCCTTCAAACAGCAGTACGCCAAGTCCGCCTGCATCCACAAGTGAGGCGATCACAGCGATACCTGATGTAGATACTGTGGCAACCTTCAGCCCGTTGAGAATCAGAGGGAGAGCCAAAGGAATCTCTACATACCAAAGGGAATAGAATCTCCCAAGCCCCATACTGTGGGAAATTTCACGGACAGAGGGAGAAATGGAATCAAAACCGGAAAGGATACTGCGGATCAGGTATGCCTGGTTGTAAAGAATTAATGTAGTCACAGCCGTTACCTTGCCAAGACCAAGCAGTGGAATGAGAAAAGAAAAAAGTGCCAGGCTAGGAATACAATAGATTGCAATGAAAAGGATCAATACAGCCGCTGTTATTTTTTTGCGATTTCGGATCAAAGCGCTGATTCCAATGGACAACAGAAAGGAAATCAATACACTAAGAAACACCAGAAGAAAATGCTCCCACAGCATGTTGAGCACCCGCTGATAATAGATGCTAATAAAGGAGATCATGGTTTCTCCCCTCCCAATATTTTGGACCGTCGGATGGTGTATGTGGGAAGTCCGTCTTGTGTCAGGATGATGGTTGAAACATCCTCTTGCTGGATAAAAATGGAGATAATGTGATCCATGGTAATTCCTTCGACAGCAAGGGAAGGACCTTTGTCTCCGGAGACAAAGGAATCTGCAATGTCCAGGGGCTTGAGCATCATCATTCGCTGTACTGTACTCCCCAATGCAAAGGTACCAACGGTATTGGTGGATGGATCGAGAAGGATTTTTTGGGGGGAATCATACCGTTGAATTTTTCCTTTTTCCACGATCATAACTTTATCCCCCAGGGAAAAAGCTTCCTGAAGATCGTGGGTGACAAAAAGGACAGTGGTCCCCAGTTGACGGTGAATCTCAAGAATTTCTTTCTGAAGCTGGCTGCGGGTGTTGACATCCAGGGCGCCAAAGGGTTCATCAAAGAGGAGAAGATCCGGATGGTTGATGAGTGCTCTTGCAATACCAACTCGCTGCTGTTGTCCGCCGGAAAGCTGGCGGGGATACCGATCTCTGAATATTTTGGGCTCCAACTGGACTAGGGAGAGGAGCTCATCAACCCTTTTGTCTGTTTGATCTTTATTCTGCTTCAGGCAACGGGGAAGCAGGGCGATATTCTCCTTAGCTGTCAGGTGGGGAAACAATCCGATCTGTTGAATTACATATCCGATTCTGCGCCGCAGTGCATTTACTTCCGCTTTCATGATATCCTGCCCATCCAGCAAAATCTTCCCATCTGTTGGTTCAATTAACCGGTTGATCATTTTCAGAATGGTGGTCTTTCCGGATCCGGAGCTTCCCAGAACGGTAACAAAATCATGTTTTTTCACGGTAAAGATGAGATCCTCAATGATCGGATTTGCGGCTTTTTCATATTGCTTTCGCACATGCTGAAACTCAATAAATGGCTGCATTTCTTTCGCCCCCTTGCACGCTATTCTTTGATATGGCTTTCGTAAAATTCCCTTGCTACCGCTTCATAGTCTTTTTGCTCGATATCCACCTGGGAATTGAGGGAACGCATGGTTTCGTTGTCCAGAGCTTGGGATACATTATTGAGAATCTCCTCAATTTCTGGATACTGTTCTAATGCTTCATCCCGCACAATGGGGGCGATATTATAGGGAGGCCACACATGCTTGTCGTCTTCTAGGACGACAAAGCGGTCATCGGCCAGCTGCCCATCTGTCAGAAACGCCACAGTTAGATCCATTTCCCCGTTGAGAAGAACCTGATATTTTAAGGAAACATCAAATACTCGGGTTTCTTTAAAATTAAATTCACCATAATGCTCCTCCAGCAGGGGAAGGCCATCTGCAATTTCTGCAAAGGCGGTGGTAGAAGCAAAGCGGATCTCAGAGGCGTTTTTCTGTAGGTCGGAAATGGTTTTTATGCCGTACTTTTCGGAGGCCTCCTTGGTCATCGCTAGCCCCTGAGAATTGCTGGCTTGGGTGTAGTTAAGCCAGGTAAGACCAAAGCGTGTTTTATATTCTTTTTTTACCGTTTCATAAACCTTTTGGGGATCGGTGGCAATAGGAAGGTTCAGAATTTGAAGCAGTGCCGTCCCAGTGTACTCAGGATATACATCAATATCCCCTTTTTCTAGAGCAGCTTGCGCCACCGGACTGCCACCTAGATTAAAGCGGCGATCCACGGTAAAACCATGATCTTCCAAAGCAAGGCGGTAAAGTTCGGCCATTAAAAACGACTCGGTGAAATCTTTGGAGCCGACCTGTATCACATTCTGATTACCGGAACATGAGGAAAGGCAGGTCATTACCATCATGGCGGCAAGCAGGATTGCCACCCATTTTCTTCTATGCTTCATAGGGAAAATCCCTCCTTTTATCCATGTAAACGATTCCCGATGGATTCTTTTTGGAGAAACCATAGGATCACTTCATTGACCAGCGCAATCGCGGCAACACTAATGCCGCCGATCAAAAGCTGGGTATAACTATTGATCTGCATTCCGACAAATACATATTGTCCAAGTCCACCTGAGCCCATGAGGGCAGCCACAGTAGCACTGGAAATAATGTCCACCGAAGCGCTGCGGATGCCGGTGAAGATTTGGGGAAGGGCGAGCGGCGTCTCGATTTTGCGGAATACCTGGCCTTTTGACAAACCCATCCCCTCTGCCGCTTCCAAGATGGATGGAGGAATTTCACTGTAACCACCATAGGTGTGGATGCTAATCATGGGCAGTGCCAACACCATCAGGGCAAAACAGGTGGATGCAAATCCGGTTTCAACCAAGGGCAGAATTAAAATCAGCAGGCCGATACTGGGTATGACACGTAGTATAGTTAAAATGGAGATAAGTGGCCCACAAAGCCGCTTCTTTTTTGCGCAGAGAATTCCCAAAGGAATAGCAATAAGACAAGCTGCGGCCAGGGAAGTGACGCTCAAAAGTATGTGACGGATCACCGCATCTCCAAATTCTCCCCAATGTTCTCCCAAATAGGCGATGATATCCTGAAGCATAAGCCTCTCCTCCCATCCTTTGATAAGCACGTTCAGGTGAACGGAATACTCCGTTCACCTAAAATAGACTATGAATAAAATTATTTTTGTAGAATTATTCCATCCCGTCCCTCACAAACCGCATCATAAATCGCCTGATATAGCTCCATGGTCTTGGCGCAGTCGGCGATATTGGCGATAGGTTGCCGGTTTTCTCGGATGGATGCGACAAATTCCCGCATGGCAAAGCCGTCTCCGGTAAGTTCTACACTGCGTTCATCACGGTAATTTTCTGTAAATGTATTTTGTCCTAAGGTATAATGTTTAATGTTCCAGAGGCTTTCCAGTACCGCATATTCTCCCTGTCCGGTCAGTTCAATATGATCGTAGTTGCGCCACCAGATTCGGTTGCTGTTAAGTTGCAGAGTTCCAACAGCACCTGATGCGAATTGGAGCGCTACGGCGTTGGTACTTTCCCCCTCCCACTCATTGTGGAAGAGTGCCATCTGTTTTACCTCACCGCACAGATAACGGGCCAAATCAAGATGATGAGGAGTGAAATCTAACAGATAGGCATGGACTGTGTCCTTATAAGGACTACCATGGCGATAAGAAATGCGGTCTTTGTATGTCCCGGTACAGAAGGAAAAAGAACCCTGGGTTAACTTTCCAAACTCCGGACGGGACATGATCTTTTTGGCCATCCGCACAGCATAACTAAACCGAGATTCAAAATTGACCATGAGCCTTCGACCCGTCCGCTGGGCAACTTCTGCTAACTGCTGTGCTTCTGCATAGGTCCGGGTGGGAGGCTTGGGCATGAATACGTCCAGCCCCCGTTCCATGGCTTGGATGGCAATGCGTTGGCGAGCCTCACCGGGTTGTAACTGGATGATGACAGCCTCTAGGTCCTCTTTTTCAAACATTTCCTGATAGTCAGTATAATAGTTCCCGCCACAGAATTTGTCGGCCATGAGCTTTGCGCGTTTTTCGTCCAGATCGCAGATCGCTTTTAAATCAAATTCTGTAATGTATAAAGCGGGTAACACGGCAAATTCGGCCATTTCCCCAGCGCCGATAAAGCCAAGCTTAACAGGCGCCCAATCTTTATGCTCCATGCTCCAACTTGTATCAAAAAAATCTTGTTGTAATGGCATAGCGTAGCCTCCTTATTTAGAATTGCGGCAAGACGATCTCTTTCCCGCCCTCCATGGCGGACTGATGGGATAAAATTCCGGCTAAGGTCCAGTTGGCGGCTGTAGCTGCATCTACCTTTGCGTGACGCCCTTCTAGGATTGCGGAAACAAATTCCTTCACCAAATGAGGATGGGAACCACCATGGCCCGCGCCCTGCACAAAGGAGACGTGGTCCTTATCAATGATCTGGTTGCGCAGCGCGTATTTTGCGATTTCCGGGGGCAGGAGATGATCTGTATCTGGAACAATGACCCGCTGGGCATCTTCAATACCGCTATAAACTACAGGGTTTTCATCGGCTAATTGTTCCCACTCAAAGGACATGTTGGAACCATAGAGATCGAAACTTTCACGGTATTGACGGATGGTATCAAATAAGGAACGGGTCACTTCAGCGGCAACATCACTGGTATCAAACAATAACTGTGAGGTTTCCACCGCATAGGGTGAACCATACTTTGGAATATAATCCTCCCGGATTCTTCCAGAGCCATAGCAGCGCACTGAGCGAATGGGTTTGCCAATGAGATCGGCGACGGGGGCAATAGCGTGGGTGCCATAATACATAGGCGGGAATCCGTACCAATAGTCCGGCCATCCAGGTAGGCCCATATTTTGCTGATGGGAGCCGCGGACGAATTGGATTCGTCCAATCTTCCCGTTTTGGACCATTTCTTTGGCAAACAGATATTCCCGGGTATAAACTGATGTCTCCATCATCATGTAAACCTTACCAGTTTCCCGCTCCAATTGGACAATTTGCGCGCATTCATCCACTGTTAGACCCATGGGAACGGTACAGGCCACATGTTTGCCCGCTTTTAATGCCTTGATGGACATGGAGGCGTGGTCTGCAATGGCAGTGTTGATATGTACAGCGTCAATTTCTGGGTCCTGGAGAAGCTGGTCATAATCGGTATATCTTTTTTCAATTTGAAACTCATCGGCAAAGGCCTCCAACTTTTGGCGGTCACGGCGACAGACAGCATAGCACTGGGTTAAGCTGTGGTCCTGATAAATAGGAACAAATTCTGCACCAAACCCAAGTCCGATGACGGCAACTTTTAGAGTCTTGTTCATGGATTCTTCTCCTCGTATCAGCGGTTTTTTTCTACCACAATTGATGATTCTTTCTTGAAATAAGTCAAAACAAAGGTTGCATCCCCCCTTTTTGAATTAGTTTGCCACAAATTACAGAGCAATACGACAATAATTTCCCACATTCTCTCTTACATTTTGTTGGTTTTATTTTAACATGGCCGAAAAATAGCGCCTATTGAAGAAATCGACCTAAAATAGAATAATATTGACATTTTCTTTTCCTCATGGTATGTTGGGGCCATGGAGGGGAAGAAGATGAAAATTCAAAGTATTGAACCGCTGAGTTATCAACTGCTCCATGAAACCCAATACCGTATGTATACCACGGCACAACAGCAGATAACCCTGTATGTCATTTTTGAGGGAAAAGTTAATTTTAGTTTTTCTCAGGAGGATGTCATTGTCGAAGAGAACCAGGGGTTATTTCTCGCTGGAGGAACCCAGTTCACACTTATGATGTACGGGGAACATATCGATGGATTCAAAACGGTATTTTCCTTTGCCAAGGGCAGTGAATCCTATCGTATTTTTCGTGATGCTTTTTCATTTGGCAGACCTTTTCCCATCAGCTTTGTGCAAGGAAAGCTTTTGGACAGTATGCGGGAAATGCGCCGTACTGCCCCGGATCAACATTTTGGGGCCGAGAACCATATTTTGACTGCTTTTTTTCAGTCTGTCCAGCGAATGCCTGTTGCTGGGCCCAAAAGTGATGAGGTCAATCAACGCAATCTCACCTATGTCAAAGAAGCTATTGAATATATTTCCTCTCACCTTTATGAGCATCTTCATTTGGAGGATGTAGCGGACCGCCTTTGTTTAGGAGAGCATCACCTCATCCGCATATTTAAACAAATCACCGGGCTGACGCCATTTGTCTACTACAATCGTCTGCGGGTCAATCGGGCTTGTATCCTTTTGATATCCACCAATCTGTCTGTCAATGAAATTGCTGACAGCTTGGCCTTTAGTGATGCCTCTCATTTTATACGAATGTTCAAAAAATTCACCGCACTGACTCCGGCAAAATATCGCCAGCAGTATCTTTACTCCTACGAGGAATTCCGATGCAAAAGCAAGGAGTATAAAGAAGATTCTTATAACCTGCTGGAAACGATCATCGACGCTTCGCCTGATCTTATCTTTTATAAAGACAGGGATAGAATCCTTCAGGGGTGCAACCAAGCGTTTTGCAACATTATGGGATTGGAAAAAAGCCAAATTATCGGGAAAACGGACTGGATGCTATTCCCAAAAGAAGAGGCGGCGTTTTACTATCAGAAGGATAGCTTTGTGCTTAAAACAGGCAAGCCTCAACGCAATATAGAATGGATGCGCTATCCGGATGGAGTAGCCCGCCGTTTCCAAGTCTTCAAGGCGCCATATTATAACAAAGAGGGCAAAATTATAGGTCTGGTGGGGATCAGCCGAGACATCACAGATATGAGCAGTTTAGGTGAGACTGGATCAAATCCATAAAAAACTGTTGACAAAAGGGAAAAACTGTCTTATAGTGTAAATGACAATAAAAATCCCACATCTCTCAATACATTTTTATGCAGAAATGCCTTGTCGCCTTGTGGCGCTAGGTATGAGTAAATTTGTATGGAGGGATTTTTTTATGGCTAAAAATAAAAAGCGATGGCTGTTGTTATTTGTGATCTGCCTGGGCGGTGGCATCATATACATCCTGCCCTATTTGCAGTACTCGTTCTACGATGTCATGCAGGCTGACTTTGGAATATCCAATGAGCAAATGGGCAATCTCATGTCAGTTTATGGCCTGCTCAACCTGTTAGGATATCTCTTTGGAGGTATTGTGGCTGACCGTATATCCTATAAAGCGCTGATACCGGTTTCCTTAGTCCTTACGGGAGTGCTGGGCTTCTGGTTTGCGGCATCTCCGTCCTATACAGAACTGATGATCATCCATGTTTTGTGGGCGGTTACTACGGTGTTGACCTATTTCCCGGCTATGACCAAAGCGGTAAAACAGCTAGGTGCGGATGAGGAGCAAGGACGTATTTTTGGACTGAAGGAAGCCGGATTTAGTCTGTTGGCGTTTATCTTCTCGTCAGTGGGTATCGCGATTTTTACCGCTGCCGGAGATGATATTAACGCGCTGCTGATTTTCTATAGCATCCTTTATGTAGTAATTGGAATCCTGTCTTGGATATTCCTTCCCAAAGACGAAAACGTGGTGCATGGAAAGCAGAAAAGGGATTCTGGCGATTCCCTATGGATGGGTATCAAAGCGGTTTTGAAACAGCCGGGATTCTGGCTGCTGGGCTTCATGATGTTCTGTGCCTATGCACTGACGGTTTCCGCGGCCCGTATGGTACCTTATCTGACATCCAACTTTGCGGTTGCAGCAGGTATTGCAGCATTTATCGGTTCGGTGCGCACCTATGGTATCCAGTACATAGGAAATATTGGCGGAGGCTTTGTGGTGGATAAGCTGGGATCGGCCGTCAGCACCATGAAGTATAACTTCCTCATCTGTGTAGCACTCTTGCTGGTACTTATTTTGATTCCCGCACAGCAATCTCTGCTCTACTTAGTAATTACAGTCGTGTTGTTAGCATCTCTGTTTATTCAGGCATTCCGCGGCATTTATTGGGCCTCCCTGCCTCTGCTGGATATCCCGGAAAAATATATGGGCACGGCAATTGGTATGCTGGGAGTCATGGCTTATGTGCCGGATGCATTCATCCTTACAATTTACGGGAAAATTTTGGATGCCAATGTCGATGCGGTTGAAGCTGGATACAAGTACATCTTTGGAATCATGATTGGCTTAGCGCTGGTCGGCTTTATCTTGGCTTTCATTTTTGACAAAACCAACAAAAAGAAAAAAGTGGTGAAATCTACTGGAAAACAGGATGATATAGCCCAACCGGCCCGTAGTTGAAAAAGAAAGGAATGGAGTCATGAACAGAATACCAGTTCATCTGGATTTTGATACCGGAATTGACGATGCAATTGCCCTTTTATGCGCGCTATTGAGCCAGGATAAGGTGGACATCCGATCCATCTCTGCCGTAGCTGGAAATGTCCCATTGGAGCTGACCGCGAAAAATACGCTTGACATCGTCTGTGCTATGGGCCAGGATATTCCGGTGATCAAGGGCGCTGATAAACCGCTGAGGAGGCCATTACACTGCGCCATATCCCATGGGAAATCCGGCTTAGGAGATGTGGTAATCCCCCCGGCTGATCGGGAGTTTGACAATAGGACGATTGAGGATGCCATTTATGAAACAGCATGTGACGCCCCGGGAGAACTGGTCTATCTTGGTGTGGGCCCTCAGACCAACCTGGCGTTGGCGCTGAAGAAATATCCGGATCTTAAGGATAAAATTAAACGTGTGGTTATCATGGGCGGTTGCCTTATTGGCGGGAACATGACCCAGGCATCGGAATTTAACGCATATGTGGATCCTGATGCATTGCGTATTGTTGTCAATGCGGGAATACCAATGACCATGGTGGGGCTGGATGTCACCCTGAAAACAGAATTGCCACTGTGGGTCATAGAAGAGTTAAAGAAACTATCCAATCCCTATGCCAAACTGGCGGTACGGATTATGGATTTCAGCTTGTGGCGCAATAAGGAATTCGGATTTGATGTGGCCAATATCCACGATGCCTTAGCATTTTGTACCATCGTCTACCCAGAGGTCATCCAGACAAAAGCCTATTATGTAGATGTGGAGACAGAAGGAGAGATCACGCGGGGAATGACAGTGGCAGACTTTCGCAATGTCTGCCCGGACAAAAAGCCTAATGTGGACTGTGCCGTTGAGGTCGATGTAGATGGCTTTTGGAACTGGATGGTAAATCTTTTCCGTTCGGCAGAAAAATAAAAAAGGTAATAAAAAAGCGGGGATTATTCAATCCCCGCTTTTAAGTTTTGTTCTAAATCTTTTTACGAAGAAACTCCGCAAGACAATACTTTATCAATGAGAAGGCTAAATAGAGTCCATCACCACATCCAACAGATGGATCGGATCCAGCTGAGCCAAGGTACAACGCCGAGCGAGATCCACCACAAAGGCATTCCGTGTGGAAATATCAGAAATATGGGAGACATGATCCCAAGTCCCCTGATCGGAATAACGATAGGCAGATAGTCCCACCGAATGATAGGAACCAAGTTCAGGAGAAGACAGGGACTCTTTTACAGGAGCATATCTGTATCGATAGCGTATAGGAACACAAATTTCAGATTCATCCCAAAATGTGTTGACATCTAGATTGAGGAACAAGATCAGCCGAAGCATGACAATAGATCCAGGAATGGATGCACCCTTTTCAATATATTGATACCACCGTACTGAAATAGAAATGGCGTCAGCAACTTCCTGCTGGGTTAAACCCAGTTCAGAGCGGGCTCGATATACCTCGTGAGAAAAAATGGATTTCAGGGACATAGTACAATCCTCCTCAGAAGGAAGAATATACCACGTTCCTTCAGAAAACCACGAACTAATAGTGCAGGTTGTGCAGATTGACAAAATTTATTGGAATCTGTTATAAAATAAAAGGAAACGGATGTTTATGTCTGTAGCCTTCATAGAATAACAAAAGTCGAAAAACATATTATTTTGTGTAAATATAGAATATCATGTCGTATAGGTCCAAGTCAATATATGGGGAAACGTAGACGGAAAAATTCTTCCTCATCACAAACATATTCCATATAAAAGTATTTTACATGAAAGATTGGAGAATGACAAATGAAAGAAAATAAATATGACGATCCTATATTTTTTGAAAAATACAGCCAAATGAGCCGCTCCAAACAGGGACTTCAGGGAGCAGGGGAGTGGGAGACGCTCAAAGAGTTGTTGCCGGATTTTCGTGAGAAGAGGGTATTGGATCTGGGATGCGGATATGGGTGGCATTGTATTTATGCCATGGAGCAGGGAGCAGATTCAGCGGTGGGAATTGATATTTCCCAACGGATGCTGGACATTGCCAGAAAAAAGACACATTTTTCCCAGGTTGTCTACCATTGTTTGGCCATGGAAGACATGAAATTTCCCAACGACAGCTTTGACATTGTGCTCAGTTCCCTTGCGCTTCATTATGTAGCTGATTATGAAGAAATTGTTCGCAAGGTGAATGCTTATCTCTGTCCGGGAGGCTCCTTTGTATTTTCGGTGGAGCATCCGGTGTTTACAGCATATGGCAACCAGGACTGGATTTATGATGATGCGGGGAATATTCTCCACTTTCCTGTGGATCACTATTATGAGGAGGGAAAGAGGGAAGCGGTCTTTCTTGGTGAAAAAGTCATCAAGTATCATAGGACCTTGACGACTTACCTAGAAGGCCTATGTAACCATGGCTTTGAACTGATCCGGATAGTGGAACCAAAGCCGCCGGCTTCTATGCTGGATACGGTACCAGGAATGAAGGATGAGATGCGAAGGCCCATGATGCTCATAGTTTCTGCACGAAAAAAGTAAAAAATCTCATGAAGAAAAGTATCGATAAAGATTTAAATTAAATGCTGTATGTGAGCAGCTATGGTGGCTGCCCTAAAAATAAAAGTCAGAGGAAAAAAGAGATGGTATAGTGTTGGTCTCTTTTAATAATGCCAAAGTAAGAGAAGGTGATCCGCATGTTGATGGTTTTCAGGCGGCCTTCATTTTCAGGAGATATGCGAACAAGATAGATCAGCTGAAAGGGGGTAGAAGGAAGCTTCTCTCCCTCTGCGCTGACCAAATTTCCACCAAAATCATCAGTGGAACTTGTCAGAAAGGGGGTAGTTTCCTGCCCTTTATAGAGGTAAAGCGAAATATCTTGGGAGCTTAATAGGTTGGTCCCACCATAAAAGCTGACTTTTTCAATGGTGGGGGAAAGAAATCCTTCTTTTGTAGCGATGTTGCCGATATAGTAAGGGGTATTATATGCGTAATTGTGGAGAACCTGGCGCTGTGAAATCTGTAACTTAGGCAGAAATAGCATATCATAGACAAGATAGATGACAAAGATGCCCGCCAAGGTCAATACAATCGCTGTGAATGCAGGTCGAAACCAACTCAATTTCTTTTCCATATTGCACCTCCAAACACCTCCGTGTTTCAGTGGGCGGAGAGTGATCTAATATGATGATATAAAAAGCGCTCTACTATAGAATTCACTGGTTGGATGGTATTTATGCGAGGAAGAATCTAGCTAAAAAATAAAGGGACCGAGGAAATATTTCCTCGGTCCCTTTATTTTTTAGCTAGATCAGGGAAGCTATCTGATCTCCCATCTCAGTGCAGGAGAGCAGGGTACAACCTTCACTCATAATATCACTGGTTCGATATCCCTGCGAAAGGACTGTAGCTACTGCATCTTCAATAGCATCGCTTTCTTTTGCCATATCGAAGGAGTATTTAAGCATCATCGCAGCGGAAAGAATGGTAGCAATGGGATTGGCGATATTTTTCCCGGCAATATCCGGAGCGGATCCATGGATGGGCTCATACATGCCCAGAGTCCCTGCTCCTAAGCTAGAGGAGGGAATCATCCCGATAGAACCGGTAATCATACTAGCCTCATCGGAGAGAATGTCGCCAAACATGTTTTCGGTAACGATGACGTCAAACTGGCCGGGATTGCGCACCAGCTGCATGGCGGTGTTATCCACCAGCATATCAGCGTATTCCACATCGCCGTATTCCCGGGCCAGACGATGCATGACCTCCCGCCAAAGCCGGGAACTGTCCAACACATTGGCCTTATCGACACTGGTCACCTTTTTCCGGCGCTTCCTTGCCATTTCAAAGGCTACCCGGCCAATCCGTTCAATTTCGTGCTCGGAATAACCCATCGTATCATAGGCGTATTTTTCCCCGTTTTTCACTGTGGTGCCCCGCTCGCCAAAATATACGCCGCCAATAAGCTCACGAACGATGACCAGATCCAGTCCGCCGCCACTAATGTCAGGGCGCAGGGGACAAGCGTGAGCCAGCGGAGGGAAGAGTTTAGCAGGACGAATGTTGGAGAAAAGACCCAAAGCGCTGCGGATGCCGAGAAGAGCCTTTTCTGGGCGGAGGTTGCCGTCTAGCTGATCCCATTTGGGACCACCCACAGCTCCCAACAGCACACTATCACTTTGCTTGCATTTTTCGATGGATTCCTGCGGCAGGGGATGACCGGTTGCATCAATGGCGCAACCACCGGCCAGCACCTCTGTGTAGGTAAAATGGTGACCATAGGTTTGCGCAACTTTATCCAGAACCTTGACAGCCTCACCGACGATTTCAGGTCCAATGCCGTCGCCCTTGATCAGCGCAATATTCTTATTCATAGTAGGGTGCTCCCTTCTATTTGTTGTTTTTTAGATAATTGAGCAGCCCGTTGGAATTGATAATCCCTTTGATAAAATCTGGGAAGGGCTGAGCCTGATAGCCTTCATTTTTTGTTAGATTCTTGATGATACCAGTGTCAAAGTCGATTTCCACCTCATCACCATCGGAAATTTTGTCACAGGCTTCCTCGCACTCCAGAATTGCCAGCCCAATATTGATAGAGTTGCGGTAAAAAATGCGGGCGAAGGAGCGGGCAATGACACAGGAAATGCCGCTTTCCTTGATTGCAATAGGGGCGTGTTCCCGGGAGGAGCCGCAGCCGAAGTTATAGCCTGCTACAATGATGTCGCCGGGATGGACCTTATTTGTAAAATCTTTGTCCAGATCTTCCATACAGTGGGAGGCTAGCTCCTTGGGATCTGCGGAGTTGAGATACCGCGCTGGAATAATGACGTCGGTATCCACGTTGTCACCATATTTTAATACTTTGCCGTGTGCATTCATTGTTCCTAACCTCCTTTGTCGATTACAGCTGGTCTGGGGTAGCGATAACGCCTGCCACAGCGCTGGCGGCAGCCACAGCCGGACTTGCAAGATAGACCTCTGATTCCGGATGTCCCATCCGACCTACAAAGTTGCGGTTGGTGGTGGCGACGGCTCTTTCCCCTTTGGCGAGGATACCCATATATCCGCCGAGGCAGGGACCGCAGGTAGGGGTGGAGACAACGCAACCAGACTCGATGAAGGTTTCCAGAAGTCCCATTTTCATGGCCTCCAGATAGATTTTCTGGGTGGCTGGAATGATAATGGCCCGTACACCCTTCTTTACCTTTCTGCCCTTGAGCACCTGGGCGGCGGCTACAAGGTCGCTGAGTCGGCCGTTGGTGCAGGAGCCGATGACCACCTGATCGATGGCGACAGGCTCTTTGATTTCTTCTACAGTCTTTGTGTTTTCGGGGAGATGGGGGAAGGCCACCGTGGGCTTGATCTGACTTAGATCGATGTCATAGACTTTTTCATACTCTGCATCGGGTTCAGCTTCATAGACCTGAAAATCCCGGTGAACTTTGTCTTTGACATAATCAAGAACCACATCATCTACCTGGAAAATGCCATTTTTGGCTCCTGCCTCAATGGCCATATTGGCCATACAGAGCCGATCGTCCATGGAGAGGGAGGAGAGGCCTTCTCCACTAAATTCCATGGATTTATAGAGGGCCCCATCAACGCCGATCATACCGATAATATGCAGGATGACGTCTTTGCCGCTGGCATAACCGGTCAGTTTGCCTTTGAGATTAAATTTAATGGCAGAGGGGACTTTAAACCAGGCGACACCTTGTGCCATACCGGCGGCCATATCGGTGGAGCCGACGCCGGTGGAGAAAGCACCCAGCGCGCCGTAGGTGCAGGTATGGGAATCAGCACCGATGACCAGTTCTCCTGGAGCAACCAAGCCTTTTTCCGGTAAAAGCGCATGCTCTACCCCCATTTGTCCCACATCATAATAGTTGACGATTCCCATCTTTGCTGCAAAATCGCGGCATTGCTTTGCCTGTGTTGCGGCTTTGATGTCCTTGTTAGGAGTAAAATGATCCATGACCAGGGAAATTTTTTCCTTATCAAATACCTGCTCAAAGCCGTACTTATAAAATTCGTTAATGGCGACGGGAGAAGTGATGTCA
>CAJFSX010000018.1 GCA_904419775.1 Candidatus Pararuminococcus gallinarum
AAACTTAAAAAACTAAAAAAAGGCCCCATCGATCTGACCTTCCTGATTTTGGTGCTGGTTCTCGTTATCTTTGGCCTCATCATGCTTTTTTCCGCTAGTTACGCCTACGCCTACTATCATGAAGGCGACAGCTTTTTCTATATCAAACGGCAGCTATTATGGGCCACTCTCGGCATTATTGCCATGATTTTCTTCTGCAACTTCGACTATCATTTTTTCCATCGTTTGGCTTTCCCAATTTATGCAGTGGCTATCTTGCTATTGGTTGTTGTATTGTTCATGCCGGAATTCAACGGGGCCAGGCGATGGATCAATCTAGGATTTGGAACCTTTCAGCCCTCCGAAATTGCAAAATTCGCTGTCATAGTCACCTTTGCCCAGCTCATTGCCATTAATGGGAATAAGATGAGTACCTTTAAATATGGTACACTTCCCTTTGTTATACTTCTCGCGGTTATTGTAGGGTTAATGCTTTTGGAACCCCACCTTTCCGGAAGCATTCTGATTCTTTCCATCGGCTGTATTATGATGATTGCGGGTGGGACCAATCTGAAATGGTTTGCCCTCGCCGGTGGCTTGGTTGCGGTTACTGTTTTGGTAGCGCTTTTTGTCCCGGGTGTGGTAGACTACGCCATGAGCCGTGTTGAATACTGGATCGACCCATTTTCTGATCCGCAGGGTAAGGGATTTCAGACCATTCAGTCCCTCTTAGCTATAGGATCTGGTGGGTTGATGGGGTTGGGCTTAGGCAATTCCAGGCAAAAATATCTCTATATTCCAGAGCCGCAAAATGATTTTGTTTTTTCCATTGTTTGCGAGGAGTTGGGCTTTATTGGAGCGGCCATTGTTGTGATTCTGTTCGCGCTGCTTGTGTGGCGTGGCTATGTCATTGCCATGCGGGCACCGGACAAATTCGGCTCTATGCTGGCACTGGGATGTACTACACAGGTAGGAATCCAGGCTATCTTGAATATTGCGGTTGTCACCAATACTATTCCAAATACAGGTATTAGCCTGCCATTTTTCAGCTATGGAGGTACCGCTCTTTGTATGTTGCTGGCTGAGATGGGAATTGTGTTGTCGGTGAGCCGCTACAGTGCATTGGAAAAGACATAAGTGAGAAAACCACCGGTCCTTAGCCGGGATTACATCAAGTAAAGGGTGCGTGAAAATGAAAATTTTATTTGCTGGCGGAGGAACTGCAGGCCACATCAACCCCGCCATTGCCGTGGCATCCTATATCAAACAGAAGCAGCCGGATAGCCAAATCCTTTTTTGTGGTAACCCTCATGGAATGGAAGCTTCCCTGGTTCCCAAGGCGGGATTTGACTTTACCCCCATCAAGGTTAAGGGTTTTCAACGGCAGATTAACCTGCGCAATATCAAGAATAACGCCATGGCGGTGGCTTATCTTGCTACTTCCGGCGCCCGCGCTCGACAGATTATCAAAGATTTTTCCCCCGACATTGTCATGGGAACAGGCGGTTATGTCAGCGGTCCTGTGGTACGCAAAGCAGCCCAGATGGGGATAAAAACAGTGACCCATGAACAAAACGCCTTTCCGGGTGTCACCACCAAGCTATTGTCGAAACATGTGGATAAGATCCTACTGGCGGTGCCGGAGGCAAAGAAATACTTGGGAAATTGTGATGACCGCTGTGTTGTTACAGGCAACCCTATCCGCGGCAGCGTGCTCAAGGCGGACCGGGATATTTCCCGCATTGAGTTGGGAATTCCAGACGATAAGGTGTGTATCCTATCCTTTGGAGGAAGTCTCGGGGCCCGGCGGATTAACGAAGCGATTGCCGATCTGATGGCATGGCACTACAAAAGAGGAAAGATTTGGCACATTCACGCAACCGGATCTTATGGGGTAGAGCTATTCCCAGCTTTGCTCAAGGAAAAAGGGGTGGATGTAAGCGGCTGCAGAAACATCTCTATTCGAGAGTATATCGACGACATGCCGCGATGTCTTGCCGCAGCGGATCTGGTCATTTCCAGAGCCGGCGCTATTACCCTATCAGAAATCGAAGCGGCGGGCCGGGCTTCGATTCTCATCCCTTCTCCCAATGTGGCGGAAAATCATCAGTATCATAACGCCATGGCCCTTTATAACCGTAACGCCGCTGTGGTCATTGAGGAAAAGGATTTGACAGGAGAGATGCTCTGCAAACAGGTAGAGGAACTGATCTCCGATCCCTTTACCTTGCGCCATTTGGGAAATAATGCGCGCTCTATGGCTATTATTGATTCCAATGAGAGAATCTATCGGGAAATATTAAAGCTATTGAAAGACAGATAACAGTTTTTGAAAATAGAGTATAAACCATTTAAAATTGGAAAAGTAATTGATCATTCACTGGGAAATCCCTTCGAAAGCCTGGAAATCGCTATGCACAAAGCTTTGCACCCCTGCATAGGATAACTGTGCAAGGGTGATCGTCCGATGCACCATAGAATTACCGCTCTCCCTGAGAACAGGACGGATCCACCCTGCCTTTGTATTTGGGCGAAAGGGTGCGTGAAAATGTCGAGATTAATTGTTGAGGGCGGCCGCAAAATCGAGGGAGAAATCAGAATGCAGGGGGCCAAAAACAGCGTCCTGCCGATTTTGGCCGCTACCCTTTTATGTGAGGGCCGAAGCATCCTACATAACTGCCCCCGCCTATCCGATGTGGATGCTGCCGTACAAATTTTGGAATACTTGGGATGCCAGGTCAAAAGGGCAGGAGATACTTTGACTGTGCTTCCGGATACGGTCTGCCGCAGCGATATCCCAGATGACCTAATGAGGGAGATGCGATCTTCCATCGTGTTTTTGGGGGCGATTATCGCCCGTTGTCAAAAGGCGGCCATTTCCTATCCAGGAGGCTGTGAATTGGGGCCAAGACCTATTGATCTGCATCTACAGGCTTTGCGGAAGTTAGGCACAGATATCGTAGAGGAACAGGGATTTCTTGACTGTGTCAGCCACGGCAGGCTGAAAGGCGCCAAGATCGTACTGTCCTTTCCCAGCGTTGGCGCTACCGAAAATATTATGCTGGCGGCGGTGACTGCTAAGGGGACCACAGAAATTATTAATGCGGCCAGAGAACCCGAAATTGTGGATCTGGCAGCTTTCCTGAGCGAATGCGGGGCAAAAATCAAAGGGGCTGGAGAAGGCACCATTGAAATCACCGGTGTGGAAACCTTGAAAGGCTCAGAACATAACGTAATTCCTGACCGGATTGTCGCAGCCACCTATCTAAGTTGTGCGGCGATTACGGGAGGCCGCCTGTCTCTCATGGAATGCTGTCCCGATCATCTGAAAGCAGTGCTCCCTCTATTTGAGGAATCCGGGTGTCAGCTGGAATATGGTAAGGATTATATTTCTATCGAAAGATCCGCTTCACTCAAGCCCCTGCGCCTGGTGAGAACCATGCCGTATCCAGGCTTTCCCACTGACGCGCAGGCGCCTGTGATGGCCCTTTCCACCTTGGCAGGGGGAACGACTATTTTTGTAGAAAATATCTTTGAAAACCGATATAAGCACGCCTATGAACTAATGCGAATGGGCGCTGATATTAAAATAGAAGGCCGTGTGGCAGTGGTGGAGGGTGTCTCATCCCTTCATGGTGCACAGGTATGCGCAACAGATCTGCGGGGCGGAGCGGCGCTGATGACAGCGGCGCTGGCGGCCCAGGGAGAAACAGTTATCACCGGAATCCACCACATTGACAGAGGTTATGAGACAATAGAAAAAGTTTTGACATCAGTAGGAGCAAGAGTAAAAAGAGAGTAGAGCTCGAGCGGAGGTCAAAAGTGGGAAGTGTAAAGAAAAAGGCGAACAGGCTGCAAAATATGCAGGACCAGGCAAGGGCATCCAATGGACGCAGACATCGGAAAAAGCACAAGAAGAATAACACCATTCTTTATGTGTTGCTGATGATCTTCGTCCTTGGTGCAGGGATTTATCTGACCTTTAATGTATTTTTTAAGGTCGAGAGCTTTGCGGTGTCCGGGTCGGATAAGTATTCGACCAACCAGGTGATACAGGCGACCCAGATTCAGATTGGGGACAACCTGTTCAAAATTGATACCAATGAGGTGGCAAAGCGAATTTCTGAAACATTGCCTTACATAGAGTCCGCCAAAGTTACCCGCAAACTGCCTTCGGTGCTCTCTGTTGAACTGACAGAAGCAGAGGTTATCGGCGCAGTAAAGACTGGGGAGACTTACTGCTTAATCAGTCAGGGCGGCAAGATTTTGGAAACAGGGGTAACTTCTCCGCCGTCAAATGTAGCAGTCGTCAGCGGTTTGGATATGGCGACACCTCAGGTAGGGCAGTATCTGACAGAAGGGGACGATCCTACGCGAATCCAGATTCTCAATCAATTGATCGCGGCGCTGACCCAATACGGGATGGTGGAAAATATCAATGTCATCGATGTCACAGATACACTGAATCTTTATCTGGTCTACAAAAACGCCATTAAGATAGAACTAGGGTCTCAGGCAGAATTGGAATACAAAATTAATTTTGTCAGCCAGGTGCTTAAACAGGAAAATATTGAAAACCAGGAAGGTATCATCGACGCTAGCGGGGCAGTAGATCAGGATCAGCCCAATGTCCGCTTCCGAGCCGGGGATTTTGATGAGATCATGGGGACGGTAACTACTCCACCGGTAACTGCATCACCGGAAGAGAGCACGGATACGTCGGAACCGGATTCCTCGGTACCAGATGATTCCCAGGATGCTTCCTCACAGGCTTCGTCCACGACTTCAGATACGGATAATACATCCCAGAGCGCGGCATCAACCTAAGTAGATATTGTTTGACTTAATTATTTATGAAAAAAATACAGTTTTTCCCCAGGGGTTCTTGAAATTATGCGTAGAATCTGTTAAATTATAATGTAAATGAAGATGTTCTATATCTTGTATTTTTTTGACTGATACTGATTGTGACATAATGATATAGTATTTGGTTTTTAGGAGGAAAGCATCACATGCCTATGAATTTTGATTTGGCGAATGACTTTGACAAGGTGGTAAAGATACAGGTCGCCGGCATTGGCGGCGGCGGTGGTAATGCTGTCAACAGGATGATCAGCGCAGGCGTACAGCATGTTGACTTCTTAGCGGTGAATACAGACCAGCAGGCTTTGGATGCTTCTCTCTCTCCCAACAAGATCCTCATTGGTGAAAAGTTGACCAAGCGCAAAGGAGCCGGCGGCAAGCCGGAGATCGGACAGAAGGCGGCGGAAGAAAGCCGGGAAGAAATTGCGGCTGTTCTGAAGGGAACAGATATGATATTTATTACCGCTGGTATGGGCGGTGGTACCGGCACCGGTGCGGCACCGATTGTGGCGGAGGTCGCTCGGGATTTAGGGATCCTCACAGTAGGTATTGTGACAAAACCCTTTGCTTTTGAAGGCAAAAAAAGAATGGAGCAGGCGGAAGCCGGTATCGTGGCTTTGCGGGAGCATGTGGATTCCCTTCTGGTCATCCCCAATGAACGGTTGAAGCTGATTTCCGAACAGAGAATCACCTTGGCCAATGCCTTTGAGGCGGCGGATGATGTGCTGCGTCAGGGCGTACAGAGCATTTCTGACTTGGTACATACCAACGGTTTGGTAAACCTGGACTTTGCGGATGTAACCTCTATTATGAAAGATGCAGGTTATGCTCACATGGGCGTGGGACATGCCCAGGGCAAGGACAAGGCAGAACAAGCAGCGGCGATGGCTATTTCCAGCCCGTTGCTGGAGACTTCCATCGATGGAGCCAAGGGAGTTCTTGTCAACATCACTTCCTCTTCCGATATCGGCATGGACGAAGTGGATACTGCTTCTTCGATGATTACCCAGGCCTCCCATCCTGATGCCAATATTATCTGGGGTGTTACCTTTGATGAAAATCTCAATGATGAGATGCAGGTTACTGTCATTGCCACCGGTTTTGACGCCGACCGTTTGGATGCGGCTGTCAATTATAACTTTAAAAGCGGCGTGACCCCTGCTGCGGATAGCGGTGATAAGGGCGTTGGAGACGATGACGATTACTTTGATATTATGAAAATTTTTAATCAGAAATAAGATCGCAAGGGGCAGAGAAATTTACTCTGCCCCATTGTTTTCTGCTAAAAAGGTGGGGAGGGAATCCTGTGAACTTTAGAAAGGGTAGGAACATTGCATGGGCAGTATGGGCGATTGGCTGCGTAGCTGTTATTTTATCCGCCCTGCTGATTCCTGGTGAAGGGGCTAAGTTTGCCGGTATGATAGGCGGTGTTGTCATCATGGTTGTAGGTGCCTTGCTTTTGTTCCAGTATTGGCGCTGTCCCCACTGCAATGAAGTATTGCCGATTCGCGAACCCAAAATCCAGTTTTGTCCTTACTGCGGAGAGAAATTGGACTAAGATAGTTACAGATAAAGGATGGCGTTTGCCATCCTTTATTTTTATCCATTTATATGAGAATTCGTCCAAATTGTCTGAAAAAGGGTAATTATACCCCGTAAGAACCCAATAGTTCGCTGAATCTTTTTGTTTCGCTTGCAATCGATGGTTTTTGTGATATAATGAATAAGGCTTATGGCTTGAGATAAGTTGTTATGAAAGAACGATGCCATAGCGGTTATATTGTAAGTAGGAGGTGACGGCATTGAGCCCTGACCCTAGTGGAACATATCGAAGTACAATCAAATATGGGCAGGAGCGGTGCCGTAGATTGCTTCTGCCGTAAAGGAGGAAGCAAGATGCTCAGCTTTTACAAGACGGTGGATAACCGCATCCAGCAGATCTCCCAAGCGGAAGAGGGCTGCTGGATCAGCGCAATTAGTCCTACGGAAGAAGAGGTATCCTATCTGGTGAAAGATCTAGGCGCGGATCAGGAATTTGTTCGGGCCGCACTGGATGAGGAGGAAACCTCCCGTATTGAAAAAGAAGAGGACCAAACCTTGGTGATCGTGGACTACCCCACCCAACAAAAAGAAACAGACAATAATACCATTCTATATTCGACTATGCCTATGGGGATCATTATCATGGAGAAAATGGTCATTACCGTTTGCTTGAAGGAGAACCCTGTGATCAGCGAAATGGCCAATGGAATGGTGAAAAATGTACAGCCCCATTTAAAGACCCGTTTTCTCTTTACCTGTCTGCTCCGGATTGCGGTGCGGTATCTGCAATACTTAAAACAGATTGATAAAATTTCCCATTATGTGGAGCAGCAGCTGCATAAGTCTATGAGAAATAAGGAACTGATTCAGCTGTTGGGGCTTGAAAAATCTTTGGTATTTTTCTCCACATCCCTTAAGGCCAATGAGATGACCTTGGAAAAGGTAATGAGGGGCCGCATTATCAAATTATACGATGAGGATGAGGATATTCTGGAAGATGTCCTCATTGAGGTGCGGCAGGCCATTGAAATGTGTAATATTTATTCCAACATCCTGTCGGGTACCATGGATGCTTTTGCCTCCATTATTTCGAACAACCTGAATATTGTGATGAAGGTGCTCTCCTGTATCACCATTGTGATGGCAGTGCCGACCATTGTCTCCAGCTTTTATGGAATGAATGTTCCAAATATTCCCATTCCTAACTTCTGGTTTCCCATTGGCATCACCATCATACTGATGGCAATCGTTGCCATAATTTTCATCAAAAAGGACATGTTCCATTGAGAAAAATGTGCTGGAAACTCACAGGACGCGAAGGCGTCCTGTTTTGATATGGGGGAGGTTGTAACCCATGAAAAAGAATCCGATGTTTTGGGTGGTTTTTGCTGCGATTGTGGCTCTTGTGCTTATTTACGGCTGTTCTTGGCTCCCAATGGAGATTGACACCCAGATGAATGCCATTGCTTATGAAAACAAAGGCACAGAAAATCTCAGCGAGACTGGAATTACTGTGGAGGGAAAAATCTACCGACCTCTGTTTCACGCGGCGTTTTTTAGGGGAAGTGTAAAAATTCAGGGGATGGAAGATCAGATTGCCCCTGTCCAGAATATTGTCTTTGACAGGCAGGGCGAGCAGGAAAAAGGGAAGATGCAATCCCCTGAGGGAGAAGATATTGGAACCATTGAAATGACCGGGAATTTCGAAAATATCCGCATCGAGTTGGATGAGACGCAGACCATATTGGCTCCTGTCGGCCTTTGATGCAGACTTTTATCCCCGATAGAGAGGCGTATTTTTGTTGGTAAGCTCCTCTATCGGGGATTTTTGACATTTACACAAAGAATAAAAATATTGTGTTTCATATAAAAAATGTTATAATAATGATAACTAGGAATGGGCGATTTTTGGAGGAAGGTTTAGCCGGAAGGGGTGCGTGCAATGGAGAAACAGGCACTTTTTAAAACCAGCGTTGTAGGTGGATTTAATAAAAGCGAAGTGCTTACCTATATTGATGAACTGAGCAGTTCATCCAAAGAGATGGAAAAACAATTAGGCGAAAAGATTACGGAGCTGGAAGCAGCGAACCAAAAGCTGGGGGAAGATATTGCTTCGGTGAACCTCAAATTAGAGACTGCCCAGGAGAAGCTGGAATCTGAACAAAACAAGATTCGGGAACTGACGGCGCAGTTAAGTGATATAAGCCTGGATATGGCAAAGTATAAACAGCTCAGCGAGGAAAAGGATCGGGAGCTGAAGATCCTAAAAGAGCAGAATCGTCAGCTCCAGTTTAAAGCGGAAAGCTTTGAATACAAGAGCAAAAAATACGATGATATGTCCCAGCAGATTGGAGATGCGCTCATCGACGCGAAGGAAAAAGCGGAGCAGATCATTTTTCAGGCCAATGTGAGAGCCAAGGGGATTGTCCGGAATGTTACCTCGGAGATGGAGAGCTTCTCCGGTCAAATGGCATACCTAAAGGAGGACGTAGCCCGAGTCCGGGAGCATCTAGCCCAGGCAGTGGCCCAGATGGAGGAAAAACTGAATGTGCTGGACGGAATGATTGATAAGGCTTCTGCCCGATTGACCTTGACCACGGCCAATGTGGAGCCAGAGGCTCTAGATTCTAAGGAGGAAACTGCCCAGCCTGAGGAAAAGGATTCGTTTTTTCGAGAAGCCGCCGCAGGTCACTGAGAGCGATCCTGCCATTGGCGGCGTTGGGGAAAGACGACAACCCTTGCAGTCGGGACAAAAACCGGTAGAGCCGATCCACCAGGAGATGGGTTTGCATGGAAGATCACAGCAGAAGTATCACCAGTCAAGAATACATGGGCTGCTGGAAAAGTTGTGGAAGCTTCTTGATCGGTCATAAAATAAAGCAGGACGCCCATTGGCGTCCTGCTTTTGGTTGAGGGGTAAGTTATTTTACAGAATTCTCATATGCCTCGATCATCTTTTTTACCATCTGGCCGCCAACGCTACCAGCCTGCTTAGAGGTCAGGTCGCCGTTATAGCCCTGCTTCAGGTTAACGCCAACCTCGTTGGCAGCTTCCATTTTAAAACGGTCAAGAGCTTCTCTTGCCTGGGGAACAACAATTTTGTTACTAGCCATAGTAAATTTACACTCCTTCAATGTTTTGGGAAATGAATTTCTTGATTGCGTTTGCACTATTATTGTAATCTTTCGGGGAACGAATATGAGTGGTAATTTCCGCCTTGGTTTTTGTTGTTTTTTGACTGTGACGGAAGAGAATGAAGAATAAAAAGTATTCATGTCAGCGTTTCAATAAACTGTGTATGGCCGGATAGAGCGAGAATACAGGAAACCACCAGGGTCAGGTATCGGTCAAAGGGATTGCTGTTGTCAGTCGGAAGCTCAAAGGGTTCAATCTGCCGTCCGCAAAAGGGAATAGAACGCTGCAAGCAGACAACGGAGCTGTCAGAAGTAAAGCTGGAGTAGGTAAAGGTATCCTTAGAGGAGAGCCCACAGGTGATGACACGCAGCCCCATCTGCCGCGAAAGTTCCGTGGCGTCTTCGTCGTCGGAATCTACCACCGCGTAGCATCCGTCTAGGGAGGGCTGACAAGTTTGGGGAATGCTGTGGCTTTTAAAAATAATGACAGCATTTTCACTCGTTATGGGAACAAGCTTTTCAGTTTCGTAGATGAGAAAGTCATAATGCCCGCTGGGATGTCCCTGGATTTTATCGTTGCCGATATAGAGAATAGAAAACTGGGGAGAAAGAGCTCTAGCGATGAATTTGACCGTTTTTTTATCGGATTTTTTTCCGACAACAACAATGGTTAGCAATCTACACCCTCATTTCGAAGAAAATGACATCTATTATTGTAACCCGAAAAGATAAATTCATCATGGCAGTGATAGAAGTATTTTTGAGAATATGATAAACTTAAAACATCTATAAAATAAAGATAACTAGAGCAATGAGAACTGCACTGGAAAGGCGGAATTTGCATGGCTTTATCGACTGAAAATGTGACAAGAAAGAGTAAAAAAGTAAAAGAAATTTATCTTGCGTCTTTTCCAAAAGAGGAGAGAATGCCCTATTTATTGATGCTGGTCTTGTCCAAAATGCCAACCACAGAGTTTTTGTCTTTTCATGAGAAGGGCCAAGTATGCGGCTTTGCATACCTGGCCATGGTAGATCATATAGTGTTCATAATGTTTTTGGCAGTGGATCCCCCTCTGCGCTCTCAGGGTTATGGCGGCAGAATATTAGATGAGATTCAAAAACGTTATCCTCATCATAAGATCATCGTCTCCATAGAGCGCTGCGACGAAGCGGCAGAGAATAGAGAGCAAAGATTGCAGCGCAAAAAGTTTTATCTGAAAAATGGGTATGTGGAAACGGGGTATTATATAGAGCTTTCCCATGTGAAGCAGGAAGTTATCATCAAAAATGGAGAATTCGATCCGGAAGAATTTTCAGGATTTTTTAAAAAATATAGTAACGGTACCATGAATCCGAAAATCTGGCCGGCTGGTTCAAAAGAATAAAAGAAGGCAGCCATAAGGCTGCCTTCTTTTAAAATTTATAGATTTTTTTGGCGTTGTTATAAAGGATATCGCTAATCAGTGCTTTGGCTTCTTCTTCGTTCATAAATCCTTCCTCTACCTTGCGGGAAAGGAGCTTTGCAAAAACATGACGGGCGGCTAAGAGGGCGCCAAAGCTATCCTCCGCCATCCAGGTGTCGCATCCCCAACAGATCTTTGACGCATTCCCCAATTCCAACAGCTCTTCCAGGAACCGTTCCGTGGCGCTGGGGGAGAGGATAGGCATCCAGCAGAGGTCGGGATAGACATTGGGGTAGTTGTGAACCAGTGCCAGCACATCATCCATCCAGGGATAGCTGCCGTGGAAGATGACAAAGCGGGTGTCAGGGTTCTGGTCAATGATGGGTTTGAGCCACATGGCGTTGGATTTGTTGAGACGGGCAAGTCCCGTATGGCACTGAACAGGGACATCCCGCTCGGCGGCATATTTGCAGATTTGATCAAAGATGTAATCCTGAAATGCCTTGATCTCCTCTGGGGTAGCGTCGGGATTCATGTATGCTTTGGCTGCTTCATACTTGGTGGTGGGCATAAAGTCCAGTCCGCGGTCATAAGCGCAGCCCGCTTTGATTGCTACACAGCCCTCATCCAGCTTGAGACCGATCTGACGGCGCATGAGCGCCACATAATCGTCGATGGTAGGCGCATCCGGCCAGCCATAGACCTGGAAGGGGTTTTTGCCTTTGTGATCCACCGCCGTTTTGGAGTATCCAAACAAATACATATTGATCCGGTAGGCCGCAGTCATCATACCGCCAAAGCCCTGAATCTCACCGGGATTCCAATAGGAGTCCACAATGACCTTTTCATATCGGCATTTTTCCCGGAGAATGTTGGTGCGGTGGAGCTTATCCTGATAGGCCTCATGAATTTTATCGCTGTAAAGCTGCCATGTCTTTTTAGAAATAGGCTCATTTAAGCCGTAGAGCTCCTGCAAGGACTTTTGAAAATAGGTGAAGTAGGAATTAAAACGCATGTCCTTTACAAAAGCGTCCTTGTCATCCCCGTAGCCTTCGGCATTGATGGCCTTCCAACCCATATAGGTGGAGTGGAGCATGGTATCCAATGTCATGTCACTGCCATCTACGGTAGGTAAGCTGTGGGAATGGGTGTTGATAATGGGATGATCCTGCATATGTTCCATTAAGCGTTCATAAATCGTATTCATGGTATCCACCTCTTATTCTGCTTTGGTTCCGTTTTGTTTGTCCAACCGGTCCAGCCAGATGCTGGCAATATCCAGGGCGTTATACAACCCGTCCTGCTCGCTCTTTTTGAGAATCCGCTCTGCCGGATTCTTGGTGGTATCGGTGCTGATCATCTGCACAGACACGCGGCTGGCCATCTCCATACCTTCTTCCTTTTTGGTGGAGAGAATCTGGAGCATGACCACACTTTCGTCTGACATGCTGCCGTAATATAGGGTTTTTCCGCTGCGAACCAGCGGACGCCCTTTGTATGTCAAAAACTCCTGGTCCTTGTTCTCTGCCATGAAACATACCTCCTTATGATTCTATATCATGCAACCTTGTTTTACACAGTGGTATCAAAAACAAAATGAATGTAGATCTATATTTTACCATAATTTTGCCAGCAAGTAAAGAAAGTGCCATGAAAGAAACCGCGGCCTTTATCGATTTGGCCGCGGCTTTGCTATCGTTTATGATTTAGTCATTCAGATAGGACTTGACAAGCAGCTGAAGTAGCTCATCCCGGTCCACCCGGCGGATGAGGCTCCGCGCATTGTTGTGAGTTGTAATATATGTGGGATCCTCAGAGAGAATATACCCCACAATCTGGTTAATGGGATTATACCCTTTTTGGCGCAAAGCATCGTACACAGACGTCAGTATCTGCTTGATCTCTTTTTCCTTATCTTCATGAATTGAAAACGATATTGTCGGTTCGTGCATGATACCACCTCTTTGTACACTAGCATACACTAAAACAGGAGAATTATCAAGTCGAAGTTGCAAATCTCTTATGAGATTTTTATGAAAAATCAAAGAAGACCAAAGAGAAAACCGGGAATAAAAACAAAGGCAGCCTTCATCAAAGGCTGCCTTCATAAAAAACTTTGTCTTAAGAACGGAGAACAGCGCCCATCTCATCTAAAGCCTTGAGGACCTTCTTCATGGCTCCATCGGTCTCCTCATCGGTGAGGGTACGGTCGGGAGCGCGGAAGGACAAACTCCATGCTACGCTCTTTTTGCCGTCAGGAACCTGTTGACCCTTATAAACGTCAAAGAGAGAAACTCTCTCCAGAATAGGACCAGCAGCCTTCTGGATAGCTTTCTTCATATCCAGGACCGGCAAAGCATCATCACAGAGCACCGCAATATCCCGGGCAGTCGCCGGATATTTGGGCAGAGGCTTATATTCCTTGGATACGCAGCGCAGATCAAAGAGGGCGGAGGCGTCCAATTTGGCGGCGTAGACCTTGGTATTAATGCCATAGTTTTGCAGCACAAGGGGATGAATTTCACCAATCGTGCCGATGTCCCGTCCATCTTTGCTGATGCAGGCACACCGGCCAGGATGGAAGGTGGGGTTATCGCTGACAGCGGATACATCATAATCGGCAATTCCCAGCACATCTAACAGGGCTTCTACTACGCCTTTGAGGGAGTAGAAATCATACTGTTCCCCATACATGCCCAGGGTTACCTGAACGTTTTCGTCAGGCAGGGGATTTTCTGTGGGGATATATTCGGGAGAAAGCTCAAAAAGAGCTGCGCTTTCGTTGCGGTTATTATAGTTTTTGGCCAGAATCTCCAGCATAGAGGGGAGGGTGGTGGTGCGCATAACGCTGGTATCCTCGCCCAAGGGGTTTTGGATGGTGACGCATTTGCGCAGGGGGCTATCCTCTGGCAGCCGGATTTTATCATAGTACTTGGGGCTGATGAAGGAATAGGTCATAATCTCATAGAGCCCCTGGCTGAGCAGAGTATTGCTGACGGTCCGCTCAAATTTTTGCTGTTCGGTCAGATGGCCTTGGGCAGTCCCCCGGATGGCGGTGACAGGGATTTTATCATAGCCATAGAACCGGGCAATTTCCTCTGAAATGTCAGCTTTATGCTCCAGATCCGGGCGGAAGGAGGGGACAATGATATCGTCGTCCTCCATAACGCAGCCGACCCGCTCCAGATAGTCGACCATCTGCTCCCTTGGGATATCGATGCCGAGGAAGCGGTTGGTCCAGTCTACATCCAGCTTGATGCGGCGCTGGGCCTTGTCAGAGTTGTCCACATCCACATAGCCGCCGATGACCTCGCCCGCTCCCAGCATTTCGATGAGCTCACAGGCACGGTCGACCGCGGGTTTGGTGTTGTTGGGATCCAGCCCCTTTTCGTAGCGGCCAGAACTTTCGGTGCGCAGTCCCAGCTTTTTGGAGGTCAGCCGGACACTGGGACCGTTAAAACAGGCAGATTCAAAAACAATGGTGTCGGTGTCATCCATGATGCTGGAAAATTCACCGCCCATGACGCCTGCCACAGCTACGGGGCCTTTTTCATCGGCGATGACCAGCATGCTTTCGTCAAGGTTGCGTTCCACATCGTCCAAGGTAGTGATTTTCTCCCCATTTTTAGCGGTGCGGACGGTGATCTTGTGGCCGTTCACATACTTGTAGTCAAAGGCATGCATGGGCTGGCCGTATTCCAGCATGACATAGTTGGTAATATCAACAATATTGTTGATGGGCCGAACGCCGCAAGCCCGCAGACGCTCCCGCATCCAACGGGGAGAGGGCTCAATTTTTACATTTTTGACCATCCGGGCAATATAACGCATGCAGAGTTCCGGATTTTTCACCTCGACCTGAAGCAGATCATTGACATCCCCGTCAGTGCCCTTCACCACAGGGGTGTGGAGTTTTAGCGGCAGGTTATAGGTGGCGGCAGCCTCCCGAGCCAAACCGATGATAGAGAAACAGTCGGGGCGGTTGGAGGTGATTTCAAACTCCACACAGGTGTCGTTAAGGCCTAAAGCCTCTCGGATGTCCTGCCCCAGCTTTACATCTTCATCAATGACCATAATGCCGTCCTCGATGGCGTTGGGAAAGTCGTGGACGGTAAGGCCCAATTCTCCCAGAGAGCAAAGCATGCCGTTGGAGACAACGCCCCGCAGCTTTCCCTTGTGGATTTTTTTGCCGCCGGGCAGCGTAGAGTTGTCCATGGCTACGGGGACCACATCCCCTACCTTTAGGTTGGTGGCGCCGGTGACAATCTGGATGGGCTCACCAGAGCCTACATCCACCTGGCATACGACCAGCTTGTCCGCATCAGGGTGCTTTTCAATGGAGAGGATTTTTCCCACGATCACATTGCTGATCTCACTGCCTTCTACAGTGTAACCCTCAACCTTAGAACCGGACATGGTAATAGCTTCGCAGAAATCATGGGGTTTGGCGTCAATATCGACAAAGTCGGATAACCATCTCATGGATAAATTCATAGAAAAACCATTTCCGCCGCTACCGCAAGCGGCAATTTACTGTCAAAAGCTCCAGCGGATGAATTTGGAGCAAGTATTTACAAAATGGATGGATTAAAACTGGTCAAGGAAGCGCAGGTCATTTTCGAAGAACAAGCGCAGGTCGTCGATACCAAAGCGGCGCATGACGATTCGTTCCAGACCCATGCCAAAAGCAAAGCCGCTGTATTCCTCTGGATCCACATTACAAATTTCCAGAACTTTGGGGTGAACCATGCCACAGCCCAAAAGCTCGATCCATCCCTCGCCTTTACACAGCCGACAACCTTCGCCATGGCAGGCAAAGCACTGGATGTCCAGTTCTGCGCTGGGCTCGGTGAAGGGGAAGTGATGGGGGCGGAAACGAACCACCGTATCCTCGCCATAAAGCCGTTTGACGAAAATCTCCAAGGTGCCTTTGAGATCCGCCATGGTAACGCCTTTGTCTACAACCAAGCCCTCAATCTGGTGGAAGAGGGGGGAGTGGGTGGCATCCACGGCATCGGAACGATAGACCCGGCCGGGAGCGATGACCCGGATGGGAGGCCTTTGTTTCTCCATGACCCGGATCTGCACCGGTGAGGTCTGGGTGCGGAGAAGAACATTGTCATTAATATAGAATGTGTCTTGGGTATCCCGGGCCGGATGGTTCTTGGGGATGTTGAGCGCTTCAAAGTTATAGTAGTCGAGTTCCACCTCCGGGCCCTGGGCAATGTCGAAGCCCATACCCAGGAATATCTCTTTGATTTCGTCCAATACCAGGGTCAGGGGATGCTTTTTGCCCAGAGGATGCCGTTTGCCGGGCATGGTCACATCCAGCCTTTCGCTCTCCAGCTGAGCAGTCAGCTGAGCTGCCTTGAGTTCTTCATTGCGGGCTGCGATAGCGTTTTCAATATTAGTGCGGATTTCATTAGCCAGTTGTCCGATGACCGGGCGCTCCTCCGCAGAAAGCTTTCCCATCTGTTTGAGGATGGCGGTCAGTTCTCCTTTTTTGCCCAGGAACCTGACGCGAAGGGCGTCAACTTCCTTCATATCCTGCGCAGCGTGGATCAACTGCTCCGCCTGCTGCCGGATTGCGTTTAACGCTTCTTTCATTGTGTTCACCTCATCTATAGTTTTCATTGTTTGCACCAAATTTTCCCGGCGCTGTTCACGGCAGAAGGCAATAAAAAAAGCCTTCATCCCCATCGACAACAGGGACGAAAGCGCACATTGCGTTTCCGCGGTACCACCCGGATTTTTGCATCAAGAGCAAACACTCTGCCGCTCTGTAACGGGAGCATCACCCGTCGGCGCCTACTTACGAACGTTTCAGCGCCGCCGCTCGTGAGTGAACTTCACATCCCTTGACCCCGGCGGACCAGTTTTCAGCCGATGACCAGCCCTCTCTGCTCCGGCAATGGGAAGCTACTCTCTCAGTCTTTGCGTTTGTGTTTTATCTTAGCACAGAAATGATCCCTTTGCAAGAGCTTTTTCCCATGTTTACGGGAAAAATCCGCTTTTCTTCGCTGAAAAGAAAAGAAGAAAAAGAGGGCAAAGAAGGACAGACTATGCTATAATATGTGACAAAGAAAATGCCGGGAGGGAAACAGATATGGTATATGCCGGAGTGGATCTCATCGAGATTGGCAGGCTGAAACGCTGCGTCCAGCGTCCCCACTTTATGCAGCGGGTGTTTTCGGAGGAAGAAAGGAACCTATTTCTATCCAAAGGGAATCCTCTGCCTACCATAGCGGCTAATTTTGCCGCTAAGGAAGCCTTTGGCAAAGCCATGGGCACCGGAGTGCGGGGGTTTTCCTTGACCGAAGTGGCGACATTGCGGGATGGGGCCGGACGGCCCTATCTTCATCTGACCGGCAGAGCAAAACAGCTGGCGGAACAGCGGGGGATGAATTTTTCCGTTTCCATCAGCCATACCAAGGAGTATGCCATCTGCTTTGTGACAGCGGTGAGCGATCACGAATAAGAAGGAGGATACATCATGGCAATTGCAACATCCAAAGAAATGAAGGAGATCGAAGCTGGATCCCTCCAATATGGGCAGACCTATCTGTCCCTTATGCAAAACGCAGGAGATAGAGTGACGGAGGCCATTGAAGAGAAGATAAAGGTGTCTGCGATTCGATGCGTGATCTTCTGCGGGCACGGCAACAACGGCGGAGACGGTTATGTTGTGGGAAAAAACCTCCTGGCAAGGGATGCCAAGGTGCTTTTGGTCATGGTCCACAAGCCGCCGGTAACCCCCGATGCTGTAACTATGTATGAGCGGGCCAAAGAAGCTGGTGTGGAAATTGTCTCTTTTGAGGAGGATCGGGAAGAGGTATACAGATGGATGTCCCATTGTGATGTGACGGTGGACGCCATCTATGGTACCGGTTTTCACGGGGAATTGGACGACACGGTGAAAGAAATCGCCGCACTGATTGCCAAAAGCGATACCTGTACCTTTGCAGTGGATATCCCCAGCGGAGTAGAGGCAAATACCGGACGAGTGGCCGCTGATGCGGTTCGGGCAAATTATACCGTTACCTTTGACTGCTATAAGCCCGCACATCTTCTTTTAGAATCTGCGGAAAACTGCGGCTGTGTCATGTTAGCTGATATCGGAATTGACCCCAGGGTTCATCAGCAGGTTCCCCTTTCTCATACCCATCTGACCAACGGCTTTGCATTTTCTCAGATTAAGAAGCGGCCCCGCAACTCCCATAAGGGTACCTTTGGCAGGCTCCTCAACCTATGCGGCAGTGTGGGGATGTGCGGCGCGGCCCTGATGTCCACTACTGCCGCTCTGCGGTGCGGCGCCGGGCTTGTGACTTTGGGAACAGTAGAGGAGCTGACAGTACCGGTGTCGGTGCGCCTCACTGAATCCTTATTCCTGCCCCTGCATGCCAATGAAAGTGGGCGGATCTCGGTCCAGAATCTGCCGGGGATTTTGGAAAAATTGAAAACAAGTAATGCCTGCCTGATAGGTTGCGGGCTGGGACTGGATGAAGATACCGTCCAGATTGTCCAGGAAGTGCTCCAGAAGGCGGATTGTCCCGTTGTAGTGGATGCCGATGGTATAAATGCCCTGGCACAAGACATAGATATGTTAAAGAAAGCCAAAGCCCCTGTGATCTTGACTCCGCATCTGGGAGAGATGTCCCGGCTATGTGGAAAAACTGTGCCACAGATTGTAGCTGACCGCTACAACATTGGAAAGCATTTCGCCCAGGAGTACGGCGTGACCTTGGTTCTCAAGGGGACAAATACCCTGGTGTTCTCCCCAGAAGGTCAGGTCTATATTAATACCAATGGAAACCCTGGACTTTCTAAAGGTGGAAGCGGGGACATCCTGGCCGGGATGATCGCCTCTTTTGTGGCCCAGGGACTCCCTGCCGACATTGCAGCGGCCTGTGGAGTGTATCTTCACGGCGCGGCGGCGGACCGTTGTGCCAAACGGCTGTCGGAATATGGAATGCTTCCCACCGATATGCTGACGGATCTGTGCCACATTTTTGCCGAAAACGGGAGGTGACCAGGCGGATATAGAGCAGGGTGAAAGCGGGCTTTCTTTCAAATTTCATGCCGCCCCGGCGGCGGAATGGAGACGAAGGAAATATGAAGCGGGTTATTTCTTTGCTCTTAGCTGTTCTTTTATCCGTGTCGGTACTTGCCGGCTGTAAGGAGGCCTCCACAGGTGGGGAGGCGACACTCAGCGAAGCCCAGATAAGCGAGAAGCTCCAGACGGATTTTGCCTCCTCTGCCAAGATCAAGTATAAGGGGATTGAAGCCGAAGCTCAGATCAAGAAAGAAGGCGGAGGCTGTACCGTTGATTTTACAGCCCCGGAGAATCTGGCAGGAATGCAGTTCGATCTGTCCGATGAAAAGCTGGGGATTAGCTATAAAGGCTTTCATGTGGATATCGACCCCAATTCCGCAGTGGGAGGAGCAGTAGTGAAGCTGCTGGTAAAAGCACTGACTACAGCCGCGGAGAAAAACGGGGTGGATATTTCGGTGGAAAAGAATGTTGTTGAGATTGTGTCCAATCAGCAGAGCTTCCAGTTTTCCCTGCGGTTGGACGGGGAGAGCGGGAATATTTTAAACTTGCAAATTCCCGACGAAGAGCTCGACATCAGTTTCGAAAATTTTACCTTTTTACAGTGAGCAAAGGCCCTGGCTCCAAAAGCCGGGGCCTTTTCGCGTTCAAAAACAAGGTTCAGTCTACGCCAGTAATTGATTATGAAAAGGCCATATTCGTTTTGTTTGTTGTAGAAGGATAGGGGGGATGGTATAATCTTTATATGATAAAATGAATCGATGGGAAGGAGAGAGCACCATGCTGTTGGGCATAATATTGGGGCTGATTTCCGGCGTTACGTTGTGCGTAGGTGTTTTGGCGCTTCAAAAGGAAGGCTGGGGAAGGGGCGCCATGCAGATTATATTAAGCCTGGCGGCACCCGCGCTGGTCCTTTGGTGGTGCTCAAGAAAACGCTACTTTGCCTTTGACGGCAGTGATTGGGAGTTTTTGGTGCAATCAGCGTGGGTGGATCGAATGACCTTTCCGTGGATCATCCTTTTTGTGTATCTTCTTATGATAGCTTTTTTCATTGCCACCGTGATCTGGCTGAAAAAGAAACAAACTTTTTAATCGAAGTTGTATCCTTTGCGTTTTCAAGCGCCCTGGAGCTGGATGAAAGCCACAGGACGCTCTTTTTGTTATCTTCGGTTGGCAGAGAAAGACGCTGTATGACGGTCAAAAACAGAGGGAGCGCAATATAATGAAAACGGGCCCCCAAAGCCGGGGCGAAAGGGACGTGCCGCGTATGCAGTACTGTCTCCCAATGAGTTGTGGCGAAAGGAATGACTTGCTTTAGTGAAACACAGAGGCAAGCCGATGATAAAAAGCAATTTTTTATCATCGCCACGATTAAGTTTTGTCTTTTGGGGGAACAATAAGCTCAGGATGCATCCGAGTAAATCAAAGGCGGAGCGTGAGTCAGCGTGACTGTCAAACGAGGCGATATTTACTATGCGGATCTCAGCCCTGTAGTCGGTTCCGAACAGGGAGGATTGAGGCCGGTACTCATAGTACAAAATGACGTGGGGAACCGTTACAGCCCTACGGTCATAGCAGCCGCCATCACCAGCCAGAAGGAAAAAACAAAGCTTCCAACCCATATTGACGTCAGCGGTACCCAGTGCGGGCTTTCCCGAGATTCCGTAGTGCTGCTGGAACAGATCCGGACCATTGACAAAAGACGGCTCAAGGAGAAAATGGGGAGGCTGGACGACGGCGCAATGGAACCGATCAACAAAGCACTTTCTATCAGTTTTGGATTGCCAGACGATCATCGGCGCTAGTGAGGATACATAAAAGCGTCGGACGTAAAAACAAATGCTGCAGAAGGAATATTATAACGACGCTTTTATGCAGCTTCCAGCGCCGTACAGGATTCGGAAGATTTTCGGGTGCCTGTAAATAAAAGCAGAGGAGGGCAAAAGCCCTCCTCTGCTTATTTTTCTTCTTTTATATAGCCCGACTTCGCCTTAAAGTGTCAGCATCATATTGGCGCATTTATTGACATCGCCGCAGCCTAGCGTGATGACCAGATCGCCGTCCTCTGCATGGCTCATGACATACTGGGCAATCTCAGGAAACTCAGGAAACCATACACACCCCTCGATTTTCTCCGCCAGATCCTTGGCGTAGATGTTGTAGGTGTTTTTTTCCCGCGAGCCCATGATTTCAGAAAGGACCACCTGATCGGCGATGGAGAGGGACGCCGCAAAATCATCCAGCAGCATTTTGGTCCTGGAATAGGTAAAGGGCTGAAATACCGCCCACACCTTTTTATAGTGCATGGATTTGGCAGCCTCTAATGTGACCTTGATTTCCGCCGGATGATGGGCGTAATCGTCGGCAATGGTAATACCCCGCACCTGGCCGAGAATCTCAAAACGGCGTTTGGCCCCGCCGAAGTGGGACAGTCCCGCGGCCGCCTGCTCCGGGGTGGCGCCGGCCTGGAAAGAGGCCACAGCAGCTGCGACTGCGTTGAGAACGTTGTGATGGCCGGGCACAGCGATGACCATCCGGGACAATCGGCCGTCTGCCTTGCTCCACAGTTCAAACTGGGTATGCCGTTCCGAAATCACCTGAATATTCCGGGGAAAATAGTCGTTTTCTTCCCCAAAGCCAAAGGTAATTACCTTTTTGTCGAGCCCTTCCAGAGCCTTCATGGAGTTTGCATCGTCACCATTGACCAGGATAGCCTTGGTGGCGTTGGAGGCAAACTTGTGGAAAGATTTGATGATATTTTCCACTGTGCCAAAGTAGTCCAAATGATCGGCATCTATGTTGAGGATGACTGCAATATCAGGATAAAGCTTTAAAAAGGTGTCAACGAATTCACAGGCTTCACATACCATGGTATCACTTTCTCCCACCCGGCCGCTTCCGCCGATGAGAGGGAGTTTTCCACCGATAACCGCAGTGGGATCCAAATTAGCCTCCACCAAGATCTGGGTAATCATCGAGGTAGTGGTGGTCTTTCCATGGGTGCCGCTAACACAGATGGCGTTGGAATACTGACCGGTGACAATCCCCAGCAGCACAGAGCGTTCAATGGCAGGCACATCCGACTCCATTGCGGCAATTAGTTCCGGATTGTCGGCCATGATAGCCGCTGTGTAGACGATAAGGTCCGCCCCTTGGATATTCTCGGCCCTTTGTCCCATAAAAATCGGGATGCCAAGCGCCCGCTCCGCTGCCAGGGTATCGGTTTCATTATTATCAGAACCGGTGATATAATAACCTTTTTTATGGAGAATCTGCACCAGGGGATACATACCAGATCCACCGATGCCGATAAAATGGAGATGCTTTTTCCCCTGCAATATGTGAATGTCCGCGTGGGTCACTTTGGCCATGGATGTATTCAAACCTTTCTATGGAAAATCTGCATGAAGCTGCCTTTTCTATTATATTGCGCTTTGCCCATAAAATAAACACTTTTCTAAGATTTTTGTGGTGGGAAGGCAAAAAAAGGCTCCAAATGAACTTTTTTGTTTTTTTCCAGTGAGATGCTTCTGTCATGAATAACCTTTTCCCAATTGCTTCATAATTAACAGTGTAAACATGCAGAGATTTTGACAAAGAAAGGGAAAATGCCATGAATATTACAGACATCCGTATTCGAAGAATTTATCAGGACACCCGGCTGAAGGCGCTGGTATCTATTACAGTGGACAATGACCTGGCGGTCCATGACATCAAGGTCATTGAGGGGCCGGAGCGACTTTTTGTAGCTATGCCCAGCCGCAGGGAGGAGAGTGGTACGTTCCGCGATATTGTCCACCCCATCACCCCTGAGGCTCGACGCATGATGGAGAGCATGATATTGGAGCGCTATCACGAACACCTGGCTCTTCTGGAGGAAGAGGCGGAACAGGAACACCGCCAGTAAAGGGAAAAGTATAGGCTGCAGTCCCAATAAAAATGGAACTTGTTTGGATAGGTCCTCATAGGATATAGAAGAAAATCCTGTGAGGACTTTTTATTTGGAAACAGATAGTTTTGCTCATCAGGCCAGACAGAAGAATACAGACAGTCTATAATTTTGACGGCTGGGAGGGTTCCCTTGTGAAAGAGATGAAGACAATTGCAGTGGTGGGAGGAGACCTGCGGCAGATGTATTTGGCACAGGCATTTGTCCAAAGCGGCTATACCGTGTATGCGGTAGGCTTTGATGAGGGTGTGGAACCGCCCGAAGGTATCATCATGTCTGACCGTGCTGATATTGCGCTTTCGCTATGCGATGCTGCCATTTTTCCGTTGCCCATGACACTGGATGGTAAGACGGTGAATATGCCCCTCTCCAAGCACACCTTGGATCTTGATGATTGCGCAAAGCAGCTTCCGCCGGCATCCCTGGTCTTTGGGGGGCGGATAGATGAAAATACACAAGCTATTTTTGAGAGGACAGGACATCCTATTGAAGACTATTTCAGACGGGAGGAATTTGCGGTACATAATGCACAGGCGACGGCGGAGGGAGCAGTGGAGATCATCTTGCGGGAACTGCCTACCACCATCTATCAGCGCCGCATTCTTGTAACCGGTTTTGGCCGTATTTCTAAAGCACTGGTGCGAATTCTCACCGCCATGGGAGCGAAGGTGACGGTAGCGGCGAGAAAATACGGCGATCTTGCTTGGGCCGAAATTTGGGGTTGCCAGGGAGTTCATCTCTCAAATCTGGCCGAATGCATTGGGGAGCAGGACGTGGTCGTCAATACCGTACCTGCCGTGGTTCTGCCCCGACAGATGCTTTCCCGGCTCAGTTCCAGCTGCCTGCTGGTTGATTTGGCATCCAAACCCGGCGGTGTGGATTTTGAGACAGCCAAGCAACTAGGGCTGAAAACCATCTGGGCGCTATCCCTCCCTGGAAAGGCCGCCCCGGTGACGGCCGGAGAAATTGTAAAGAACACCATTGTTAATATGATTGCCGAGAGGAGGGAAAGAGATGGAAAAAATTAGAGTAGGGTTTGCCATGTGCGGCTCATTCTGTACATTCTCCAAGGTGCTGCCAGAAATAGAGCGTCTTGTGGAGTTGGGCTATGATGTGGTACCTATCATGTCAGAGTTTGCCTATGCAACCGATACCCGATTTGGAAAGGCGGAGGATTTTATTGCACAGGTCGAGGAGATGACAGGGAAAAAGATCATCCATACCATTGATGAGGCTGAACCCATCGGCCCTAAAAAGCTTTTGGATGTGTTGGTCATCGCCCCCTGCACAGGAAATACCCTGGGAAAACTGGCCTGTGGGATCACCGATTCCAGCGTAACCATGGCGGCCAAAGCACACATCCGCAACGCAAAGCCGGTGGTTATTGCCGTGTCCACCAATGACGGCTTAGGGGCTTCGGCCAAGAACATCGGGATGCTGCAAAATGCAAAATATATCTATTTTGTTCCCTATGATCAGGATGATCATATCCATAAACCATCGTCCCTGGTAGCAGATTTCACCCAGATTGCACCTGCTATCCAAATGGCGCTGAAAAACGTGCAGATTCAGCCTGTCATTCGGTAAATAGCTTAAAATGCAGGAAACATTTTGTTTCCTGCATTTTTGATGGAAAAAAGTGTGGGTTCATCTTGCATTTTGCAGCCCAAGCGGATAAAATGAAAGAGAACGGCAAAGAGCGGGAGCGCATTTTTTCGCCTAAAAACGCTCCTGTGATAGAGACCGGAAAGGATGAAGACAATACCATGAGCGTAGATTTACTGGCGATGATTGAGGGCAAGATGTCCAGCTTTTCCAAAGGGCAAAAGCTTATCGCCCGCTACATTATAGAGCATTATGACAAAGCGGCCTTTATGACGGCCTCCAAGCTGGGCCAGACGGTCGGAGTTAGCGAATCCACGGTGGTCCGTTTTGCGTCAGAGGTAGGTTTCGAAGGCTATCCCCAGTTGCAGCGCAATATCCAGGAGATGATCCGCAACAAATTGACGGCGGTGCAGCGGATGGAGGTCACTAATGAGCAGATCGGCAATTCCGACGTGCTGGAAAAGGTGCTGAATCTGGATATTGAGAAAATCCGCCGGACCTTGGATGAAACCTCAAAGGAGGATTTTACCGCGGCAGTGGAGGACATTACAGCGGCAAAAAATATCTATATTCTGGGAATCCGCAGTTCCGCCACCTTGGCTGGATTTCTCAGTTTTTATTTTAACCATCTGTTTGAAAATGTACGGCTTGTCAACACTTCCAGTACCAGCGAGATGTTTGAGCAGATGCTGCGCATCGGCAAGGGAGATATTTTTATTGGCATCAGCTTTCCGCGCTATTCCAAACGGACGGTTAAGGCGCTGAAATATGCTTCTGATATGGGTGCCACAGTGGTGTCCATTACCGACAGCAAAATGTCCCCCATCGCCCAAGGGGCAGACCATCTGCTCCTTGCGAGAAGTGACATGGCTTCTTTTGTGGATTCCCTGGTTGCTCCCCTGAGCCTGATCAATGCCCTGATTGTGGCGGTTGGTCTCAAGAAAAAGGATGAGATTTCCAAAACCTTTTCTAAGCTGGAGCGGATTTGGGATGAATACAACGTCTATGAAAAGATAGAAGACGAAGACAATACGGATCATCAGTTTTGAATGAAAGTAGGGAAGTCATGGAGCAAAAGATAGTGGTCATTGGCGCCGGCGCCGCAGGGCTGATGGCGGCGGGACAAGCTGCCAGACGGGGACGGTCTGTCCTGATGATAGATAAAAATGATCGTCCTGCCCGGAAGGTGATGATCACCGGAAAGGGCCGGTGCAATGTGACCAATGACTGCGACAATGAGACCTTTCTCAAAAATATCCGCTCCAACCCCCGCTTTCTCTATTCCGCTATCGCGGGATTTTCCACCGCCGATACCATGGAGTTCTTTGAGAATCTGGGCGTGCGGCTAAAGACGGAACGAGGCAACCGGGTTTTCCCCGTCTCGGATCGTGCTGCCGACATTGTGGATGCCCTCAGCGCGTTTGCGAAGGGTGCGGGCGCCCGTTATCAAAAGGGGCGCGTAGAGAAGATCCTATCCGGGGCAGAGGGCGTGGAAGCTGTTGTATTGGCAGATGGGGAAACCATCGCTTGTACTGACGTCATTGTGGCGACAGGGGGAGAGAGCTACCCGGGAACAGGTTCCACAGGAGATGGGTACCGGCTGGCTAGGATGCTGGGCCATGAGGTGACCCGAATCCGTCCCTCCCTGATCCCGATTGAAACGGAGGACAGCTTTTGCAAAGAAATGCAGGGGCTTTCTCTGCGGAACGTGACACTGACGGTCACAAAAGGAAAGAAAAAGATATTTTCAGAGCTGGGGGAGATGCTTTTTACCCATTTTGGCGTATCAGGTCCCCTAGTCCTTTCGGCATCATCCCATATGGATGATGAAATAATAGGAGAATACGTACTGCACATTGACTTAAAGCCAGGACTTTCTCCTGAACAACTAGATGCACGGCTGCTCCGGGATTTTGAAAAATATAAAAACAAGGATTTTTTGAATGCTCTGGGGGATCTTTTGCCAAGGAAAATGATTCCTGTGATGGTGCGGCGCTCGGGTATTGAGGGGACAAGCAAGGTCCACCAAATTACACGTCAGCAGCGCCGGAATTTTGTGGAGCGGGTGAAAGACTTTACCATCATACCCAAAGCATTCCGCCCTATCAATGAAGCCATTGTAACGGCCGGCGGAGTCAGTGTCAAACAGGTGGATCCCAAAACTATGGAGTCCAAACTCTGCCGGGGCCTTTATTTTGCAGGAGAAGTGCTGGATCTGGATGCTTATACCGGTGGATTTAACCTGCAGATTGCATTTTCTACCGGTTTTGCGGCTGGAACCCACGTATAAAATAAGCTTGAGGGAGTATTGTTATGAAAGCGGTTGCCATTGACGGGCCTGCCGGTGCGGGCAAGAGCACTATCGCCAAGGCGGTGGCGGCAAAACAGCAGTTTATCTATGTGGATACCGGCGCATTGTATCGGTCTATTGGCCTCTATGCCGTGCGCTGTGGCAAGGATTACACAGACGGCACCCAGGTGGTCCCATTGCTGCCGGAGATCAGTCTCCAACTGCGGTATGTAGAGGGGATTCAGCGGGTTTTCCTAAATGGGGAGGATGTCAGCGACCTCATCCGCACCCCGGAGATCGCCATGGCGGCGTCGGGAGTGTCGGCCATCCCACAGGTGCGGGAGTTCTTGTTTGATCTACAGCGGGATATGGCCAAGAAAAACAATGTGGTGATGGATGGCCGGGATATTGGCACTGTGGTGTTGCCCGATGCAGATGTGAAAATCTTCCTCACGGCGTCGCCAGAGGCGAGAGCACACCGCCGGTATGACGAACATCTGGCCAAGGGGGAAAAGGTTTCCTATGACGATATTCTCCAGGATGTCATTACGAGAGACTATAATGATTCCCATAGGGCGGTGGCTCCGCTGAAACAGGCGGAAGACGCCGTTTTGGTAGATACCACCAATCTTGATTTAGAGCAAAGCATTCAGACAGTTATGAAAATTGTGGAAGAAAAGATATAGCATCGACCTATTGACGAAAGGACAAGCGGGGACGATCCCGAGGAAGAGTATCATGAGTTTTTATGGATTTGCCAAAGTGATCGCGTGTAATACGCTGAACTGGTTTTTTAAAGTAAGGATTGAGGGAAAAGAAAATATCCCACCCGAGGGCGGCTATATTCTTTGCGCTAACCACCGCACCTATGCCGATCCGGTATTTGTGGGCGGTGCCACACCTCATCAATTGCATTTTATGGCCAAGGCGGAGCTGTTTAAAAACCCGTTTTTTAGTTTTTTGATCCGCCATCTGGGCGCTTTCCCTATTGAACGGGGAAAAGGGGACACCACAGCGATAGAGACAGCCATTGGGTTACTGAAAAGCGGAAAGGCCATGGTCATGTTTCCAGAGGGTACCCGTTCTAAAGACGGAAAGCCCCTGCGCGCGAAATCGGGCGTGGCTATGCTGGCCTATCAGACGGGGGCGGATATCCTCCCCATGAGCATTAGCTTTGGAAAAAGACTGCATTTCCGATGCGGGGTTACCATCCGGATCGGAAAGCTTATTAAAAATGAGGAGCTGGGGATCACCGAATTGGTTCCCTCTCAACTCAAGTTTGCAAGCAACCTGATTATGGAGCGGATTGTGGAAAACCTTGATCCTGTGGAATAGTTTGCAAGGAAGATTTTTCAGGAGGAAGAAAGATGCCGGTAACTGTGGCACAAACCGCGGGCTTTTGCTTTGGAGTGGAACGAGCGGTTCAGATGGTGTATGATACCTTGAGGCGGGGGGAGAAGGTCTGTACCTTGGGCCCGATTATCCATAACCCGCAGATGGTAGAGGAGCTCAGTAAGGAAGGTGCATCCATCGCAGATTCAGTGGCCCAGGCGCCACAGGACAGCACATTGGTGATCCGTTCCCACGGCGTGGGGATGGAGGCTTATGAAGAGATTGCCGCTCGGAGCTTGCGCTGTGTAGACGCCACCTGCCCCTTTGTGGCAAAGATTCATGCCATCGTGTCAGAAAAATCACGGCAGGGCAATGCTGTACTCATTGCCGGGAACGCCAATCATCCCGAGGTACAGGGGATCTGCGGCCACTGTCTGGGACCTGTTTACGTTTTTCAAACACCGGAAGAACTCACAAAAATTGCGGAAAATAATCCAGAATTGCAGAAAAAACCGGTCATTTTGGTTTCCCAGACGACTTTTAATAAAAAGGTGTGGGAAAAATCCGTAGAAATGGCGAAAAAAGTATATACAAATCTCGAGATTTTTGCTACAATATGTAGTGCTACGGCTAGGCGGCAAGAGGAAGCGATTTCTCTGGCCGGGAAGTCGGACTTAATGATAGTTGTCGGTGGACGTCACAGCTCTAATACGTTAAAGCTGTTTGATATATGCAGCGGAATATGTGAAACTGTTTTGATTGAAACGGCGGAAGAACTGTTTGACTATGATTTCGGCGGCAAAATCAAGGTTGGCGTTACTGCCGGAGCATCAACACCGGCTTTTATAATTAAGGAGGTACAAACAACCATGAGTGAAATTTTGAACAACAATAACATCGAGGAAGATGTGAATTTTGAGGAGGCTTTGGAACAGTCCCTCAAAAGTACATATAATGGAGAGAAGGTAACAGGCATTGTCACTGGCATTGCGCCCAATGAGATTTCTGTGGACATCGGCACCAAGCACGCCGGCTATGTGCCCCTCCATGAACTGACTGATGATCCTACCGCAAAACCCGAAGACATTGTCAAAAAGGGTGACGAGATCAACCTGATTGTTGTCCGTGTCAATGACGTTGAGGGTACCGTTATGCTTTCCAAACGCCGTTATGATGCCATTGCTGGTTTTGAGAAAATCTGTGAGGCTGCTGAGAGTGGCGAGATCCTGGAAGGTGTTGTTGTCGAAGTGGTCAAAGGCGGCGTCATCGCTACCACCAACGGTGTGCGGGTCTTCATCCCGGCATCCCAGGCCACTGCTAGCAGAAACGACAGCTTGGATGATCTGCTGAAAAAGCAGGTTAGATTTAAGATCCTGGAAGTAAAACCGGAGCGCCGTCGTGCTATCGGTTCTATCCGTGCCGTACTCAGAGAAGAAAGAAAAGCACTGGAAGAGAAGTTCTGGAGCGAAGTGGAAGTGGGCAAAGTTTACCACGGCGCTGTTAAGAGCCTGACCTCCTATGGCGCGTTTGTCGATCTGGGCGGCGTGGATGGTATGGTCCACATTTCCGAGCTCTCCT
>CAJFSX010000019.1:0-28525 GCA_904419775.1 Candidatus Pararuminococcus gallinarum
GCGCCAGCACTCAGGGCCAGGACTGCCAGTGCTCCAGCGATCATGCTGTGATCTCCAGAAGACGGGTTCTCTTTGTCACTGTTGCCAGAACCGGATCCGTTGGCGGAATCATTTCCACTGCCAGACGGCCAATCCCAGTCCCCGCCGCCTACCTGATCTTCGTCAGATCCAGGAATGCTGGGCTTGTCGGTGCCAGGATTGGGATCAGGCTCTGTCACCGCTTCCTCTTCCCTTGTCACTACAATCACATAGTCGCTCTCTTCACCTTCCAGGCTCAGAGTAACTACAATCTCGTTTTCTCCTACCTGCAGCGGGATCTCTTCAGAGTAGAAGCCGCTCTCCAGCGCCTCTTCTCCCAGCATGGCTGTAATGCCATCGGCAAAGAAGGCTTTCACCTGTACACCCTCTACCTCGTTTCCTACGGCAGCGGTGTAAGAGAAGGTGTCTTTGTCAAAGGCGGGAGTAAGAGTTCCTTCAGACAACTCCAGGCCATCCAGGAGAGGTTTCTCGCCTACAGGAGGCTGTTCTTTCTCTTCTCTCGTGACGGTGATGGTGTAGGTCTTATCCCCTGCTACCACGGTGATGGTATTGGTGCCAACATCCAGGGCAATGTCCTCGGAGTAGGAACCGGAAGCGACGTCCTTGCCGTTGACGGTAACAGCGGTGTCACCGGTGTAGGTGGGCATGACCTTGACAGAGGAGACAGAGTTTGCCACAGTGGCGGTGTAGTTCAGAGTATCCTTGTCAAAGGCAGGATCCAGGGTGCCATTGGAGAGTTCCAAATTGCTCAGCTCGGTGGGAATGGGAGTGTTAGAGGTAATAATGACATTGGCCTTAGCTTTGACATCTGTTCCCTGGATTGTACCAGTAACAGGATAGGTATCCGCTTTGTCAATATTCACATTACTGAGATCCCAGGTTACATCTACCTCTTTAGTGAGACCATCCTGCTGTTTGACGATAACCTTGTCCGGCAGCTGTGCCAGAATCTCATTCATAGGTGTTCCGCCAGGTACCGAGACATCGGCAATATCCGTGACGACCGAAGCAATGGGGGAGTCGGTGGTCACATAATAGTTTTGCACCTGTACGTCTGCCCAGTGCCCCAGAACACCCATTCGGCCACTTTGATAGGTGGGGCCATCAGGATCGGTTAAATCCTTGAAAATCTCGATGTCCTCCACGCTGATGGTAAACTTATTGTCTTTGCAATCAATCTTAACATGATAGGTTTTGCCCATCTCCATGGTGATACCGGCGTCGGCGAAAGAAACAGTGGCAATATCCCGATAGGGGAAACGGAAAAAACGAAATGCCTGCATACCAATATCATAGTTAAAGATATAGGCGCCTGCTGCTGCGGCATTGACATCTTGAGCGTACATCACAAGACCTAGAGCCGCAAACCCATGATTATTATTCAGAGTGACATCCGCTTCCAGAGAAAAATCACCGCTGATCTTCTGTTTTGCCACGGCTGCGTTGTCTCCGGAGGGGCAAACACCGGTATAGCCGCCCTCTTCATAGGTCCAGGTGCCAGCAGAAGTTTGCCAATCGGTAAGGTTGGTTTTAAACAGATGCTCAAGAGACTCTTTGACGGAGATAGTGATGCTCTTTTCCAAACCGCCTAAGGTGGTGACTGCACCAACTGTATAATCGCCTTCCTCTTTGGCTACCAAGGTAATGGAATTGGCATCCTGGCGGACGAGGGTAAGAGCTTCATCATAGCTCCAAGCAACGCTTTTATCCGCTACATTGTAGGGGAGTACATTGGCGTAAACAGTGAATTCTTTTCCAGGTTCTACCTGAGCGGGAGAGGTGCTCAGAGAGAGAAGGGTAGGCTTATCGGTGGGCTGAGATTGATCGTCACGATACATGGAACGCACATCATAGATGTTCATTTCCTTTACAGTGACATCGTCGCCTACAGTATAAAACTCCATACCGATATTTTCAGCTTCAGTATAGTAGATGCCAGCAAAAACGGCTTCACCTTGGTTACCAAAGGCTTCGATCGTGGAGGTATCTACAATAATGCGCATGTTAATGGTGCCATCAGGGTTTTTCTTTAGGTCAAAGGAGTGGATTCCTGTCCGGCCTAAGCCTTCATTTGTCTTGGAACGGTCCAGGATCATTTTTTGCTCGACCGCATCATATTTGACCACAAGTTCTCTGCCATTGCCCTGACGTAGACGGAATCCGAACTCTTCAGCATTGCCGGGATCGATGATCGCCTCAATATCGTACTTTTGTCCGGCAATACCGGCGAGAATGTTGGCAGAATCTTCTTTGACGGTGGTGTCAGTAATTGAGAAGATGGGAGAATCGGAGCGATAAGCTTCAAATTCCTCCACAGGATAAGAGGTCAAAAGATAGGAGTCTCCTGACTTTTTCAGCCCGATTTCCCAAGGCAAAGTTTGCTGGCCGGCCCAGATCCTGGTGGCTCCCGGATCATCTTGTAGCCAGCTCATAGCAACCCGCCGTCCTTTGGCGTCGTTAAAGAAGGTTTGGGTAGCATATACATCACTGCATGCGGTGTAGGGGATGGGGGCGGTTTCGGCCACGAATTCATATTTGCCCTGACTGTTTTTGACGAGGTCACCGATCACATAGAAGGTGCCGGCACCGTTGTAGACCCACTTTGTTTCACCAGTTCCCTCCACAGTCATGGGATAGAGATCAGTACAGTCGGCGTCTACTACGCTGCCGTCTTTATGGAACATCTGGCTTTGATACTCCCAATGGATCAAATCATCAGAGGCAAAGATGGAAGTTTGCTGGTTGCCGATACCGCCTACGGTCAAAATCCATTTGCCGTCATAGCGGATTACTTTTGGATCCCGCATACCACCGCCGTAAATACCGCCGGGATTGGGGATTACAGGGTTGTTTTCATATTTGATCAGCGTATATCCGCCATCCAGGGAATAGGCCAGGCTTTGCCCAAAACCATTGGTATTGGTATAGATATAGACAAGCCGGCTGTCCGGCGGTACCGATTCGTCAAAGAGTCCGGAAGTGTTCTCACGGTCCACAATACCACAACCGGAATAGATTTCACCCAGATCATCCGGCTCCATCACAATGCCGCAGTCCACCCAGTTGACCAGGTCTGTGGATACTGCGTGTCCCCATTCTCTCTGCAGGTTGGACGGCCAGTTTGTCAGGCTGTCGGCATCGGGATCGATTTGGAAATACAGATGATACTCCCCAGTGTCCGCATTATAGAGCAGGCCGTTGGGGTCGTTCATAAAGCCTTGGTAGTTGGAAAAATGAAACTGCGGACGATAATCCTCTTGATATCCAGTTTCCCGGTCTACCAACCGGTAGACCGAGACGGTAATTGATGTTGTGTAACCCAGTTCCGGATTGGTAACCCCCACCGTAATCCGGTTCATGCCATTATGAAGAGCAATCGGTTCGGAGAAAATACCGTTTTGGACAGATTTTCCATCAACAGAAAGCTCTAATCCAGCATCGGCGGTCGCTTTAATCCGAATACTTTCGGTCGATGCAGGCACATTGGTTAGATAACGAGTACGTCCAGACTCAAATGGTTCTGTAAAGGTGAAGCCTTCCACCTCTATACCGGTGAGTTTTGGCACATTGGTAGAGGTGTAGAGCAGATGGTTAAAGGTAGCGTTGGCCAGATGTCCTACAACACCCAGCTGACCCCCGCTAAAGTTTTCATCCTTGTAGCTGAGAATCATCACACCATCTAGATAATACTGGATGAGTCCATCTGTTACAGACATTTGAAGATGAAAGGTCTCCTGGGATTTTTGTGCTTCTGTCAAGGTATAATTGTCGATAGCCCAGCCACCGTTTCCATTTTTAAACAGTTTAGCTACGCCGCCGGCACGATCCACATTCACACAGTACCAGCCAGTGTCGCTCCAAACGACCAGACCAGCAGCATTCTGTCCTTCACCGATAGGGAGGGTAATATCCCCATCATAGGTAAAGGAATCATCAGGGGAAACTGATGTTCCCGAGAGGAAAAATTGGTTCATAAGGCCAGCGTTTTGGCCTACCAGACCTTCGTCAGTGATGGACCAGGTGCCGGCAGCTTCCGGCCAGCCGGTCAGATTGCTATCAAATCCAGATGTTAGCTCCCCCTTGTTCAGAGACTGAAAAGTGGCATTGGAAAAATGCCCCACGACTCCTAGCTGCCCTCCCGATAGATTCGGGTCGGTATAGGAAGCTACCAAGGTACCGTTGAGATAATACCGTACCTGATGGTTGGAAACCTCCATCCGCAGATGGAAAGTGCTCTGTTCTTTCTGCTGGTTGGTCAGCGCCCGGTCAGGAGCGGCCCAAGCACCTTCACCTACCTGAAACAGACGGGCGACTCCGCCGGCGCGGTCCACATTGACACAGTACCAGCCGGAACTGCTCCAGACCACCAAGCCGGCAGCATTTTGTCCCTCTCCAGCTGGGAGGGTAATGTCGCCCTCATAAGAAAATGAATCGTCTCCGGTAACCTGGGTTCCAGAGAGAAAGAACTGGTCAGCAAGCGCTAGATTCTGACCGACCAACCCATCCTCCGTGATAGACCAGGTCCCTGTGGCCTCCGGCCATCCTGTCAAATTGCTGACAAGGCCGGTAGCTGCCGGAGCCGTTTGGAAATCTGACACGGGAGCATCTGGAATGTCAATTGCCGCAGCCATAGGCCCTATGGGCAGCATACTGATGACAAGCAGCAGGGCCACCGTGGCTATAAGGCACCGTCTTGCCTTTCGCTTTTTTCGTAGAAATCCTTGCATCTTCTTCTCCTCCTCCTTATGACGGTTTTCAATAGGGAAAATCCCATTTGATATGAGTATAACATTGCTGTAAAAATTAAACAATAGATGAACAAGTAGTTCAAAATACATAAAAACAAAGGACTGTACAAGCTGGTTGGTTATTTGTTCACTGATATGAGGATGAGGAAAGCGTTGATTTGACAAAAATTCCAAACCAGTTGTATATTTTGATTTACGGTATGTCCAACGGCTGCCCTATAAAAATTTTTAGGAATTTTTTGTGAAATTTGATTGTAATATAAACCCAGAATAACACGGAAGAGGTTACAATCCACCAATAGAAAAGGCCCGGAAGCTTGTCCTGGTGAGCTTCCGGGCCTTTTTCATATTCTTTACTTATTTTAACCTAAATTCATTCATATCATGATAAAGACAGGCAATGGCTTGCTCTTTGTCATCAGCTTTGATGTATTCCACGATTTTTTTATGCTGCGTGGTTTCGATGACAAAGGTGGTTTTACGCCAGCGGTCCCAATAAAACTGAGCAAAAGCCCTGGTTAAGGTAAGAATGGATGTCTTAAGAACGTCATAGATATAGCGGTTATTGCAACAGGAAATTAAGGCCAGATGGAATGCTGCGTTATTCTCCCATTGTACCAAGGCACTGAGTTCGCAGTTTTCAGGGAAGGAATTGGCAACCATCTCCAACTTGCGAATCTGCTCCGGTGTAAAGGTACCCCAGTATTTGTCCAGACATGCGCATTCCAGCATCTGCCTAAACTCTAAGATATTCCGGATATCCTGGTCGTTTAAGCTGACGACCTCGTAGCCGTAGCGGGGAATACTACGGAGCACCTTCTCGTTACAAAGTGAAATTAGCGCCTCCCGGACGGGAGATTTGCTCACATTATATTTTTCTACCAGTTCTTTTTCACGGAGAATAGCACCGGGTGGATATACTCCTCTGAGAATATCTTGGAACAGTGATGAGTAAACCTGATCTTTTAGGCTTTTTTTGTCTTGCATATTCTTTCTCCTTGCTCATATCGCTAGACCCTTTTTCACTATAGCAGATTTGAAGGATGGAATCAACAGAAAAGCAAAGTTATTACATCAAAATCAATAAAAAATATTTTTTTTATTGAAAATTATAATAAAATATGAGAAAAATATTGAATAAATTATGTTTAGCTGATATGATTAATATAATCTCAAAAAATATAATTTTAGATGGAGGGATGAACATGTCAAAAATTGTAAACAAGGAAACCTTGCATGCGGAGTTGGTGGATAATAACCGTAAAGCATTGGAACATCGAGCTACCTGGATGGGACTTATTTACGATGAGGCCAAAAAGGCTGGCGCCGATGCTGAAGCGATTTGCCGAGCCGCTGTGAAACGTTGCGGGCTTTTCCATGGAGAAGGATACAAAGAGCAGTGCAATGGTTCCTTAGACTGTCGTGTATTCAAACAGATCTTTTTGCCGGAGATTGCCATCAAAACCTTTGAGATGGAAACGACCCAATCCGAAAAAGACGTGACAGTTACCTTCCATTACTGCCCCCTGGTTAGCGCATGGCAGAAGCTAGGATTTGACGATGAAACCTGTGAACTGCTTTGCGATATTGCTATGGATGGAGATCGAGGTATCGCTGAAGCAAATGGGCTAAAATTCGAGTTGGGAGATACCATTGCAAAGGGATGTCCTACCTGTAAGCTCCATTTGTCTAGGTAATATCCTACAAGATGTAGGATCACAAGAGATGGGAAGGTTTGTATGGACACTCCATTTTATCAAGCTTACATAGATATATTAAAAAGAGAATTGGTGCCTGCTCTGGGCTGTACCGAACCCATCGCAATTGCTTATGCCGCGGCTACGGCCCGTGCGGTTCTGGGAGACCTACCCTGTAAGCTTCTAGTCGAATGTAGTGGCAACATTATCAAAAATGTGAAAGGTGTTACTGTACCAAATTCTGGCGGTTTAAAGGGAATAAATGTAGCGGCTACTTTAGGAGTGGTAGGAGGAAACCCAGAAGAGAAACTGAACACTCTACAAAATGTTACCCCGGCAGATATTGAAAAAACCAAGAGATTGGTATCGGAGGGGTACTGTGAGTGTGCCCTAAAAGCGGAAGTAGAGAATCTTTATATTTTAGTCACAGCCTTTGGGGAAAATGAGACATATGCTAAGGTGGAAATCAGAGGAGAGCATACCCATATTACTCGGATAGAAAAGAATGGCCAGATTCTTTTGAAAACAGAGGTTAAGGAACAATCCTCTACCGATATGTCTTGTTTAAATGTGCGCGATATCCTAGATTTTGCGGAACACACGGATCTTGCCGCTGTGAAAGACATACTGGAGAACCAGATTCAGCTTAACTCCGCTATTTCGGATGAGGGTATGAGACATCATTATGGCGCGGATGTGGGGAAAACCATTCTCCGCAACTACGGAGCGGACATCAAGACAAGAGCCAGAGCTCGAGCGGCTGCTGGCTCCGACGCCAGAATGAGCGGATGTGCTATGCCGGTGGTGATCAATTCCGGCAGCGGAAATCAAGGAATTGCCGTTTCTATGCCGGTTATTGAATACGCGAAAGAGTATGGAATGACGAGAGAAAAGCTATACCGGGCGCTGTTAGTGGCAAATCTAATTTCTCTCCACCAGAAGCGCTATATTGGTAGCCTGTCTGCCTATTGTGGGGCTACCAGCGCAGCCTGCGGGGCCGCTTGTGGCATTGCCTTTCTAATGGACGCTACCTATGAGGAAATTTGTCAGACCATTGTTAACACCATCTGTAACATTGGTGGTATGGTCTGCGATGGGGCAAAACCATCCTGCGCGGCCAAAATTGCCTCGGCGGTAGACGCGGGGATCAACGCCTATCTCATGGCAAAAGATGGGCTGGGTTTTTCTGAAGGCGAAGGCTTGGCGGAAGGAGACATTGAAAAAACCATTCAAAATCTGGGACGGGTAGGCAAGGAAGGAATGAAGGAAACGGACGAGGAGATCCTGAAGATTATGCTGGGCCATTAAGATGTTCATGGAGAAGCTCTCCTCCGGACAAGAGAAATACAGACCCCTCATGGTCCTGATTTCTGTGGGCCCCAATGGGTCGGACGTTGGGGAACTGCCTGACTGATATCCCCAAACATAAGGAGGTTTTCTATGAATAAAAGCCGAATCCAGCGTCTTGTTATTCAGATGAAAAGATTTCATCTGAATAAATTAGTTGTTACATCTCCTACGACCATCCGCTATCTGACCAACGTTTCAATTTCTCCTGGGCGACGCCTTTTCGCTCTGGTCCTAGATGAACGGGGCAACACCATCTTTGTTTCCAACCGTATGTTTCCCCTTAAGGAAGACTGTGGAGCACAGATCCTTTGGTATTCCGATTGGGATGATGGAACGGAAAAGCTTGCCAATCTATTCAGTGATGGAGAAAATGTGGGGATCGATCATGATTTCTCCGCAGGATTTACATTCGCCCTTATGGCCCAAAAACCCAAAGTGCGTTTTCGTCCCGGCTCACCTGCTATTGATAGGGTCCGCATGATGAAGGAGCATGACGAAATTGAGTTGATGCGCCGGTCTTCCGCCATGAACGATGATTGTATGGAACATTTAATTGCCTACATTAGCGGCAATTTAAGTGAAAGAGAACTGGCTGACCGGCTCTATGCCTTGGGCCAAGAAATAGGATTTGACGACCATTCTGGCGGCGCTATTATTTCTTATGGACAAAATGCTATAGACGCTCATCATGGCCCTGATGAAAGCCGTTTAAAATCCGGAGACAGCATCGTTATGGATTTTGGTTTTAGTTATCGGGGATATCGATCCGACATGACTCGAACGGTGTTTTTCCAGAGCGCCTCTACAGCGCTAGAGAAGATTTATCAAACTGTATTAGAAGCACAATTGGCCGCTATCCAAGCAGTTCGTCCGGGAGTGCCTTTTCATTTTATTGATCAGGTTGCTCGTGACATTATTTGCCGCGCTGGTTATGGGGAATATTTTCCCCATCGGGTGGGACATGGTATCGGGCTAGATGTTCATGAGCCGCCTTATGTGGTGGGCGGTAACGAGATGACATTGGAACCTGGTATGATATTTTCTATTGAACCAGGTATCTATCAGCCTGAGGTGGGCGGTGTTAGGATTGAGGATCTGATTCTTGTTACGGAAGATGGTTTTGAAAACCTCAACCACTATACAAAACAGCTACAGATTATCAAATAGACTGTCCGCTAAAAAGTCCCATAAGTGCTGTGCTTTCTCGATCTAGCTTAGGGTATGGGTAGCCTATGGCGGGAACTATTGCGATAACGACTACCCAATTAGCTGTGCATTTTTACACAAAACCAATTTAAAGGAGGAAAGCGTTATGTCCTATCGTTTGTCTGCTGATATTGGTGGAACTTTTACGGATGTAGTTTGTATTAATGATGAGACTGGCGAATACACAACGACAAAAGTTCTCACAACTCCGGAAAAGCTCACCAACGGCATTATGCAAGGCTTTGACGAGGTAATCGGAGAAAAATACCAACAGGTGAAGAATATCGTTCATGGTACGACATCGGGGCTCAATGCGGTCATCGAAAGGAAAGGCGCCAAGTGTGCTATTATCACCACCCGAGGCTTTGGGGATGTCCTGGAGATAGGACGGGGAAACCGGCCCGATATGTATAATAACCGTTACCAGCGTCCAAAACCGCTGGTGTCCCGTGGAGATATCTATGAGGTAGACGAAAGAGTTTCTGCTGACGGCTCCGTCAAATTGCCGTTACAGACCGATTCTTTGAAAGAAATTTTTGACCAGCTCCAAGGAAATTATGAGTCTATTGCTATCTGTTTTATCAACAGCTACCTCAACCCGGAAAATGAGGAAAAAGCGGCAGAATGGCTCAAAGAACGGTTGGGGAACGAGGTCATGGTCATCACTTCCTCCGAAACAGCCCGGGAATGGCGGGAGTATGAGAGGACTAGCACAACGGTTCTCAATGCCTATGTATCGCCCATCACCAAAAGCCATCTGGTAGCGCTCAATGAGGAGCTGAGAAAACGCAACTTCCAGGGAAATCTATACATTATGCAGTCTAATGGCGGCGTCATGAAAGATGAGATTGCGGCGGATAAAGCAGTACAGATTCTCATGTCCGGACCAGTAGGCGGCGCTATCGGAGGAACAGTCTGTGGCAGAAAAAATGTTATCGGTGTGGATATGGGAGGAACCAGCTTTGATGTAAGCCTCATCGTGGATGGACAGACTGAGATTACCGTAGAATCCAATGTGGAAGGGTTCCCAGCGCTGGTTCCTACCGTCAATATTTTCAGCATTGGCGCCGGTGGTGGCTCCATCGCCTGGGAGGAAGGCGGCGGCATGCGCGTTGGTCCTCAAAGTGCCGGGGCCAAACCTGGGCCAGCATGCTATGGGCAGGGTGGAACACAGCCCACCATTACCGATGCCAATCTAGTGCTAGGCCGTATAGATCCAGACCATTTTTTGGATGGAAGGATGAAACTGGACGTAGAGGCTGCCCGAAAAGCTGTAGGGAATTTTGCGGCTAAGTTTGGTATGGATATTCCCACAGCGGCAGAAGGAATCCTCGCCATCGCTAACCATAAAATGGCTGACGCAATTCGAGAAATTACGGTGCGGCGTGGTATTGACCCAAGGGAATTTACTTTGCTGGCCTTTGGCGGCGCAGGCCCTATGCACGCAGCACATATTGCGGAAGAATTGGGAATTGAAGAAGTCATGGTGCCGGCTGTTCCAGGCGGCTTCTCCGCTTGGGGAATGCTGCAAGCTGACATTCGCCATGATGCAGTCCGGACCCAAATGGCCCCTATGGATGAGGTGGAAAGCGAAACTATCGACCAAATTTTTGACGTATTATATGAAGAACTGTGTGGAGTACTGAAAAAAGAAGGGATATCCCCAGAAAACGCTACATTCCATAAAGCTATGGATCTTCGGTATGTAGGACAGGAGTTTACTATCAACCTACCGGTAGATGACGCGTCAGAGCAGGTGTTTAATAAAGAAATTACAAAGAGAAATTTCCACAGTTTGCATGAACGACTGTATGGTCATTCCGCTCCTGGCGACCCTGTAGAAATGGTTAACCTAAGGTTAAGCGTTATGGCTGCATCAAACAAAGTACCAGCATCTCCAGCGGGAAATGAAAAAGTAGCCCCCAGCCCCATTCGAGAGTTTCCCGGTGTATTTGACTTTAGAGAGCAGACGGTAAAAGTCTATAATCGTTCTGATCTTAATACACAGTGCTGCATTTACGGACCGGCTGTCATTGTGGAATTGACAGCGACTACCGTCGTCCCACCAAAATGGAAGCTGACAGTCAATGAGATGGGAAGTATGGTTATGACAAAAGAATAAAGGGCTTAAATACAAATCGTATTTAATACAATGAAACAATAAAGGAGGAACCCAAATGGCAGATACGGAGATGAGAACTGTAGAGTCCAAAGCTGTAGCAGAAGATATGGCCCTAGATGTGATTCCCGCTGAGAAAAGGACAAAATGGACCAATGCAGCTGCGGTCTTCGCTGGCTGTGACCTGAATATTCCCATCATTTTTGTGGGTGCCACACTGGCTCAGGGGCTACATTTTATTACGGCCTTCGTGGTCATGCTTGTCGGGCTTACCCTGGCGCAAGTATACACCACCATTAACGCTGCTGTCGGCGCCGATACTGGACGGCCTAGCGCCCAACTGACCCGGTGCGCCTTTGGCAGCATTACCTCCCGCACCTTGATTTCCTTCTTGCTTCTTTATATGAATATGGGTTGGTACGGCTCTCACGTGGCTGTAGCCGCCAGCGCTGGCCTACAGGCGTTTAAAATAGACCATACCGACCCGGCGAACTTTTGGATCTATGCCATCGTTATGATTTTCATTGGCTTGATTTTTGTGATCCCCGCCCTTAAGGGCCAGAAAATCATCGCCAAAATCAGCAAAGTCTTGGTACCCCTAGTGCTGATTGTCTTTGCTTATGCCATCTTCCGAGTCTTTCAGAACCTGGGAGGCTTTGGCCCTGGCCTTAAAGCCCTCATTGAAAGCGAACCAACTAGCCCCATGTCTATCACTTCTGCAATTGTTCTTCTCCTGGGCTGCTCTGCTTGTCAGTGGCTTATGTTCTCTGATTACTCCAGAAGTGATCCGAAAATCATGCCGGATAGTGTCCTGGCGCCCTTTGTGGGGAATATTCCCGTCTGCTTCTGCATTTATGGCATCGGGATTATCCTCTCCACCACTTCTGGCACATGGGACATTATTGCGATTATGTCTAATGAATTACATATGGGCGCTTTGGCACTGCTTTGCGTATTAATCGCCCAGATGACCACCATGGTGGTTGCCGCCTACTCCTGCGGCCTGGCTGTAGCAAATATGTTTAATATTAAATCCGCGAAAGGAAAGATGTGGGCTACCATTGGCACGTCAGCTATCGGTACTGTCCTGGCCCTTACCGGTATCTTAACCTGGCTGGACACCTTCTTACAGTCTATTGCCATCCTTTTTGCACCCATCGGCATTATCCTGGCCATCGATCATTATCTGATCCGCCAGAGAAAGTGGGAGGATCATTCCGGTATTAATTGGATTGCCCTAGTCGCCATGATCATCGCCTGTGCGGCGGCTACCTTCATCCCTATCGGCTACTCAGCGTTTACCTCCATGTTTATCGCCGGAATTCTTTACTATATAGGGATGATCATCCAAGCAAAAGTAAAGCCCTGCAAGTACACGCCGGAAGCTTGGAAGAATGGTAAAATTGTACTCACTGGCGAAAATAAAATCTTTCTATTTGGCGTATTAGGCGGCGTTTTTATTAGTTTTATCGCCCCCTTTATCCTTCCATCGCCGGCCTGTGATGTAGTGGCAGTGATCGGTGGAGCTATTACCCTGGTTGCTTTTATCATTTCGGTCAAGGGGCACACCATTTTTGGCGGAAAAGAAGGAAAAGCGGAGACATCGATCTAATTATAAGCTTATTTTTCCGAGATTTCGTTGAACTTCAAAGAAATATGTCATTTCCACCGCTTTCTAGCGGATAAAACAGAGGCATGTTATGGATATAAAAAAACTTCGGAATGATACACCTTGCGAAAATATTTATCTCAACCATGTTTCTACCTCCGTGCCCCCACGGCAGGTGATAGAAGCTACGCAGGAGTATTTTGATATTGCTGTCCGTTATGGCTCCACCAGCGCTAGAGCCCAGGAATTGACAGAGGAACGTTTTATCCGGGCAAAACGTAGTGTTGCCCGCCTTATCGGAGCGGGGGAAGGGGAAGTTGTCTTTACACCCAACGGAAGCCAGGCCATTGGTATGGTAGCAGCGGGGCTTCGGCTATCTCCCGGTGATAATGTGATTGTGGATGAGATGAGTTTCATCAGCAACGTAGCTCCCTTTTTGCGGCGCAAAGAGGTTGATGGAATTGAAGTGCGTTTTATACCTGCGAAGCTTCCTGGCATCATTGACCTAAACGCTCTGGAGCATCTGATTGACAAAAGGACAAAAATGGTCTCCCTATGCCATATGGCCAATAATTTGGGAATGGTGCAGCCGGCCGAAGCCGTGGGAAAGATTTGCCGGAAGGCAGGGATCCTTTACATGCTGGATGCGGCCAATACAGCGGGAATCATACCAATCGATGTAGGAAAAATTGGCTGTGATTTTCTGGCGGTGTCGGGCCGTAAATACCTACGGGGCCCTGCGGGATCGGCGTTTCTGTACGCCCGGACATCCAAGGTGGAAGAAATTGAGCCGGTATTTGCGACCTGGAACAATGGCACTTGGGATTGGCGCCCGCAAGACTGGGATTGGAGTAAAAACTATTTTATCCCCCATGCCGGCATCGAGCGTATGAGCTTCGGAGAGGTTAACTTTCCTGCCGCTTTTGGATTAGGTAGGGCGGTGGAGTATTTGGAAGAAATCGGAGGCGTTTCCCCTATCAAAGAGAGGATTGATATGCTTTTGGATCGGATGATCCAGAAGATGCGGCAGATTCCAGGAATCGATATCTACGGTTCGCACCGTGCAGCGGACCGGGGAGGGATGATCGGCTTTCAGGCTGAAGGGATTCCCTTTGCCGCATTGGGGCGGTATATAAACGATCACAATGTGGGAATCATGGCCCATAGCTTTTACAGCCCCGGTGTACTGCGGCTCTTTGGCATCGAGGGTGTCGTCCGATACTGCATACACTGCTGGAACACCGAGGAGGAAGTGGACTATGCCGTTTCATTGTTAGAACCAGAGCGCCTTTCCGAACTGCGTTAGGCTCCACCCCAAAAATGAGAGCAAAGGAGATTGAGAATCATGAGCAATAAAGTCAGCCCTATTGTTGTCGAGATTGTGCGCAACGCGCTGAACTCGGCGGCCCATGAAATGAACAATAGTCTGGCCCGCAGCGCCTTCAGCCCTTTGATATATGAGATGAAGGACTGCTCCGTGGGTATCTTCGACGTGGATGGACAAATGCTGGGACAGTCGGCGGGACTCCCCATCTTTCTTGGGAATCTGGATATCTGTATAAAGATCCTCAATGATACCGTTGGTATCGAATCCCATCGGGAAGGCGATCTATATATCATGAATGATTCCTATATGCAGGGAACCCACGTAGGTGATTTTACCACTGTGTCCCCGATCTTTTATCAGGGAGAATTGGTAGGATTTACTGCTACCCGCGCCGCTATGCTGGATGTAGGAGCAAAGGTGCCGGGAGCTTGCATTGATTCCACGGATATCTATCAGGAGGGTATCCGTATGCCGCCGGTCAAGCTGATTGATCAAGGAGTACTACGGGAGGATGTGCTCAATCTGATTGCCCTGAATAGTCGTTTCCATGCGGCGATGAAGGGAGACATCGGCGCTCAGATCGCAGCCAGCCGTACTGGAGAGAAACGCTTTGTAGAGATTATTGAGCGCTTTGGCCTAGATGTTGTGAGAGAAGCTACCAGGGAAATTTTCCGTCAGGCCGAGCAGTTGGATAGGGAATTTGTCAAAACACTGCCTGATGGCACCTACTATGCGGAAGGGTGTCTGGATAATGACAACTATGATCTGGAACATCATGTAAAGGTCTGCTGCAAGGTCATCGTAGATGGCGATAATATGACCATTGATTTGACTGGCTCCAATAAAGCGACCAAGGGGGCGGTTAACTGTGGCTTTGCCCAGACCATTGCGGCGGCCCGGGTAGCGTTTAAGGAGCTTGTCAATCCAGATGCCCCAATTTGCGGAGGAAATTTTAGAAATCTAGATGTCATTGTACCGCCTGGTTCTATTTTCGCGGCAGAGGAGCCTGCGCCTTGCCAGTGGTATTTTTCTTCCTTGGGGCTTCTCATTGATTTGGTCATCAAAGCTTTGGCAGAAGTAGTCCCTGATAAAGCGGCAGGCGCTCATTACGGGGATTCCATGGTCATCTTTTTCTATGGAACCAATCCCCGCCGGGACGGTCAGTTCTTCACCTCCTGTGAGGCTACCGTTGGCGGTTGGGGAGGATTCCAGGGAGGCGACGGGGAATCGGCGCTGATCAATATGGTCAATGGCGACTTTAAGAATCTTCCGGTTGAATTTGTGGAGCACACCTATCCGCTGGAGGTTCAGTGCTACAAGATCCGTCAGGACTCGGAAGGCGCTGGAAAATACCGTGGCGGCTGCGGCGTCATCCGTCAGTATCAGGTTGAAACTGACGACTGCGCCATTGGCACCTGGTTTGAACGCTCGGTTACCCCCGCCTGGGGGCTCCTGGGCGGCGGCGATGCCGCGCCTCCCATTGTGGTCGTGAATCCGGATACACCGGAGGAAAAGAGGTTTCTCAAAGGCGCGGATATGCGGCTGAAAAAGGGAAGTATCGTACGCCTTTACACGGGCGGTGGCGGCGGCTACGGAGATCCTAAAGAGAGAAGCCACGAAGCGGTGAAAAGAGATATTGAAAACGGATACATATCTTTGGAACGGGCCCGTACAGTCTATGGCTGGAATCCATAAAACGCATAAGAGCAGGGGTGAAACTTTTACCCCTGCTCTTGTTAATAGATCTTTTGTTCCATAGGGCAAGCATTAACTGGCAGATTTCCTCACCTTACGGCCTGTGGAAGAAGATGCGACATAACGGCCATCAATGAAAGCCGCCTTTTCGTGACCGTAATTTTATTTTATACACAATTCCCGTGCTGACGGGTATCCGCCAAGGGACGCAGCGTGGAGGACGGCGTTCTTAATTGCCCTAGCCATGACGGTAGCGGACAGAGTCCCCACCACATCCAAGTCTGCCTGAATATTCCCTACCGACATAGCATAGATACTGTCGCCGTCGGCGGTCGTATGGACGGGACGGATGGCCCGGGCGAAGCCATTGTGAGCCATGGCGGCCACCTTTTTCATCTGGACTTTATCAAACTTTCCATTGGTGATGATTGCGCCAATGGTGGTGTTCCCAGTAAACACATTGCGGATGCCGGCATAGGCGTCATAAAATTGGAATTCAGTATTCCGAAAGGCGTCCTTTTTTTCATTAAGAAGTCCGGCCAACTGCTGACCGTTGTCGCAATCGAAAATATCCCCTAGGGCATTGACGGCTACAATCGCGCCTACCTTTAGCTCTCCAATCTGGACAGCATAGCTGCCAAGACCGGACTTCATGGCATAATCAGTACCTAGGTACTTGCCTACCGTAGCACCGGTTCCGGCCCCTATATTGCCCATGGCGTCTTGGAAGCGGGTGGCGGCATCGAGACAAGCATCATAACCCATAGAAGGGCCAGGCCGAACTCCAGGATCGCCAATATTGAGATCAAATAGGCAGGAGGCGCAGACCAACGGGACTACGGTAGGTCCCACCGGAAAGCCGATGTCCTTTTCCTCTAGATATTGCATCACCCCGGCAGCAGCATCCAATCCAAAAGCACTGCCGCCGCTGAGAAGTATTCCATGGATTCCCTGGCAACTGGCTACAGGAGAAAGAAGCTCCGTTTCCCGGGACGCAGGGCCTCCTCCCCGCACATCAAGACCGGTGGGAGCGCCTGCTTCGCACAAGAGAACCGTACACCCGGTGATCCCCGCAAGATCCTGGGCATGACCGACTTTTATGTTTTCAATGTCAGAAATTGCAATTTCCCGTAATGGCATTGATGATCCGCTCCTTTCAGCACATACGTTTTTATCAAAAATTAAGACATCCCCTGCATAAACCAAAGGACTCTCCAATTTCTCTGGAAAGCCCTTGATTTTGCATTTACTTGAAGAAATAGCCGATGAGCATGAGGATAACAATGCAGAGAAGGCAGTAGAGGAGAATCTTTAGGATGGATTGGTTTTTTCTATCCCATTTGGGAAATAGACCACCGATGGGGGTGACAGCTTTCATCTCCTCCTCTGTGGGCTGGGAGGGGTTCTGAGCTGACTCCTCTTGCTCCTGCTGTTCATCCGCTTGGATTTCTGGAGCTTGCTCTTTTTCCTGCCCATCTAGGTTTTGCTTGCTCTCTTCCATATCATTTTCCTTTCTTAATCCTTATCTTCCATGGGATAGCGCAAATCCCATTCTTTCCGACAGGTATCGAGAAGTTCCATCATCTGTAGGGTATGGCTCCAGGGCAGGATGTCACTTTGAATCTTACCCTCCCTCAGGCACTGCATAACTTCCATAGCCTCGTATTCGTAACCGTTTTTCATAAAGGGAAGGTGGATTTCATAGGGTTCTCCCTCATAAGGCGTAATATAGGCGGTTTCTGCATGCCAAAATTCAGGGATATCAATCTGGGCCTTGGTGCCGATCATCTGGGCATCGTTGGGAATCTCTACGGTGACGGCGCTTTGCAGACTGGCGATACCGCCTGATGGGTAGTGGGCCAAAATAGCGTTCTGCTCGTCCACACCGGTGGGACCAATCTGGGCACAGCTATGCAGGGAGGAGGGGACGGTACCAAAGATCATATCCGCGTAGGAAAGGGTGTAGATACCCACATCCAATAGCGCTCCGCCTGCAAGCTTCGGATTGAGAAGCCGCCCTTCCGGTCCGAGTTCCTCCTGAAAGCCGAAGGCAATGCGGGCGGTGCGGATCTCTCCGAATTCCCCCTGATTGATCCGCCGGATGATTTCAGATGCCAGCGGCTGAAAACGGGTCCAGAAAGCTTCCATGACAAAGAGATTTTTCTGCCGGGCCAGGTCAAAAACCTTGGCCGCCTGGGATGCATTGACTGCAAAGGGCTTTTCGCAGAGAACCGGTTTGTTGTGGGATAGGCACAAAAGGGCGTTTTCCATATGCAGGGTGTGGGGTGTAGCAATGTAGATGACGTCTACATCCGGGTCGTTGGCCAGGGCTTCATAGCTGGCGTAAGTCTTGGGAATGGAAAACTGTTGTGCAAATCGGTCGGCACTTTCCTGAGAGCGGGATCCAACAGCATAAATTTCAGCATCGGCAATGGAAGTCAATCCAGTACAGAATTTTTTTGCAATGGTTCCGGTACCCAGAATGCCCCATTTTATTGTTTCTTTCATAGGAACACTCCTTTAATCTTCAAAGGGATATTTGAAATTCCAGGAATAACGGCAGGAATCCATGATCTCCATCAGTTTAACCGTTTCGTCTAGCGGCATAATGTCGCTCTGGGTTTTACCGGCCCGCAAGCACTCCATAACCTCCATCGCTTCGTATTCATAACCGTTTTTGATAAAGGGCATATGGAGGTGAATGGGATCGGCTCCTTCAGGATAGATGGTCGCCTCATCTGCGCCCCAGAAGTGGGGAATGTGGACATATCCTTTGGAACCGTAAATATAAGCGTCATCACTGCCTTTGGTGCGTAGAGCTGCGGCGAGAATCGCAATCGCATTGTTGGGATATTTGAGGAGGATCGCGGTCTGGTCATCCACATTGGTATGGCCCATACTCGCCACCGAATGAACTTCGCTGGGATCAGCACCCAAAAAGCGGGCGGTATAGGAGAGAACGTAGATCCCTAGATCCAGCATGGTGCCGCCAGCCAGGTTGATGTTGTAGATGCGGTGTTCATCAGGCCAATCCTCTACCTTGACAAAATCCACCTTCATCATTTTGATGTCACCGATGAGATGGTCTTCGTTGACCAGCCGATATACCTCACGGTTGACCGGTTGAAAGCGGGGCCAGAAAGCCTCCATGACAAAGAGATTTTTCTCCTCGGCCAGCGCCTTGATTTCCCTGGCCTGTTTGGCGTTAACGGTAAACGCCTTCTCGTTGAGAACCGCCTTGCCATGTTGCAAACAAAGCAGGGCGTTTTCGTAATGGAGCCGGTGGGGGGTGGCAATGTAGATGACATCTACATCCGGGTCGCTGGCCAGGGCTTCATAGGTGGGATAGGCCTTGGGGATGGAGAAGCGTTTGGCAAATTGATCGGCGGTTTCCTGGGTGCGGGAGCCGACAGCATAAATTTCTGCATCTTCACAGGCGGTGAGGGCAGTACAGAATTTATCGGCGATCCAGCCGGTTCCCAGAATACCCCATTTGATTTTTTTGTTGCTCATAGCAAATCCTGCCTTTCGTCGTCATTTGGGTTGTGCGGATAGAGTCAATTGATCTTTAGTCCCATTATAGCATAGTTGCAGATGTTTGTTTGCCTAAAAAAACAGCCGGATTTTCGGCTGTTTTTTTAGCGCATCGGGGGAAGCGAAGCGGAACCCCGGCGCATGAGGAAGGATTTGCGAAGCAAAGCCGCAGCCGGATTTTCGATTGACTGTTTGCCGGAAAAGGGTGGGTAAATTTGTAAGTAAAACTTCATAAACTTTTAAGGGCTGCGCTCTTGTTTTCGAGGAATATTTCCCCTATACTTATTTTTAGAAATGACCGAATAGCCTGGCTTATCATGCGATTTGCGGTGCTAGGCCTTTTGGAGAATGGAGAAAAACAGATGAGAAGAAATTTAGGAGCAATCACCATAGGCGTTCTGCTGATTCTCTTTGGCATTGGATGGCTGGGCAATGCATTTGACCTGTGGCAATTCAGCATCTTCGACGGTTGGTGGACTTTGCTATTGATCCTGCCAGGAACGGCAATGCTCTTCTGTAAGGGACAGAGAAATACCGGCGCATTGCTGTTGGCATTAGGAATTGTGTTTCTTTTGGCAGAATTGGGCTTGATTCATGGACGGTACATATGGCCCATCTTTGTTTCTTGTGGATTAATTTATGCCGGCGGCGCCATCATTTATCATGCTGTTACCCGGAAAAACAATGAACAAACCTACTATGGCCAGTATTCCTACGGCCAATACCAGTATCCTCCCAATCAAGAGAGAGAAAATGCAGCACAACAAGCTGCTGGGGAAAATGGCCCCCAGCAGACGCCGCCAGAGGACGAAAACTACTACCGCTATCGGCAAGCACAGGCCCAAAATTTCCGAGCTAAGCACCCAAATGCTGCGCAAGACTTCAGCAAATATCCCAGTTATACGGCGGCCTTTTCTGGCCAGGACACCATCTGTTTGACCGATGATCTCATGGGCTTTTCTGGGACGGCGATTTTTGGCGGCATCGACGCGGATTTGAACCAGGCGAAGGTCAACAAAAATATCGAGATCCGGCTGACAGCTGTTTTTGGCGGCATCGATTTGGTAGCGCCGCCTAGGGTTAACATTGTGGCTAACGGTGTTCCTCTTTTTGGCGGTTTCGACAATCGAGCATCTGCACCCTATAATCCCAATTGGCCGACAGTGCATATCCGTTATGTGGCGATCTTTGGAGGAATAGATATTTATTAGTTTAATCAATGTAATAAAAATCGGAGGGGTTTCAACCCCTCCGATTTTTATTACAGGAATGGAAAAAGAAACAAAATATTAAAGACTCTTTATGCGTTCCAGCGCTTCTTTGGTGGCCTCATGGGTGCCAAAGGCGGTGAGACGGAAAAATCCTTCCCCGTTTTGTCCAAAACCAGCGCCCGGGGTTCCTACTACTCCTGCCTTTTCAAGGAGAAGATCGAAGTAATCCCAGGAAGCCATACCTTCAGGACACTGGAGCCAAATGTAGGGGGAGTTTTTGCCGCCGGTAAAGTAGATATCCATTTGGGTGAGGGCTTCAGCGATCATCCTTGCATTTTCCATGTAATAGGAAATGTTTTCCTTAATTTGCATCAGGCCCTCGGGGGTAAACACGGCTGCAGCGCCCTTCTGGACAATATAGGAAACACCATTAAACTTGGTGGTCTGACGGCGGAGCCAGAGCTTGTTGAGAGACGCACCGTCAAATTGCAGCGGCATAGGAACGATGGTATAGCCGCAGCGGGTACCGGTGAAGCCGGCAGTTTTGGAGAGAGAACAAAACTCGATGGCGCATTTTTTAGCCCCCTCAATTTCATAGATGCTGCGGGGAAGGGCAGGATCGCTGACAAAAGCTTCGTAGGCCGCGTCAAAAAGGATCACAGCCTGATTTTTCAGCGCGTAGTCCACCCAAGCTTTCAGCCCCTGATGGTCATAGACTGCACCGGTGGGATTGTTGGGAGAACACAGATAGATGATGTCTGCCTTGACATTTTCATCCGGCAGAGGAAGAAAGTGGTTCTCTTTTCTGGCATTCATATAGAGAATTTTCCGCCCGTCCATGATGTTAGTATCCACATAAACCGGATAAACTGGGTCAGGTACCAGCACCGTATTATCCGGAGAAAACAGGTCTAAAATATTGCCGACATCGCTTTTGGCGCCGTCGCTGATAAAGATCTCCTGCGGTTCCAGAGAGATGCCCCGTTTGTCATAGTAGCCGCGGATAGCGTCTTTCAAGAAATCATACCCTTGCTCCGGCCCATAGCCGTGGAAGGTATTCGCCCGGCCTTGGTCATCACAGGCGGACTTCATAGCGTCTACTACGGCAGGGCAGAGGGGCCTTGTCACGTCGCCGATGCCGAGACGGATGATTTTCTTCTCCGGATGGGCGGAGGTATAAGCGGTTACCTTCTGATTAATGGTGGAAAATAGATAGCTGTCTTTGAGATTTAAATAATTTTGATTCATTTTCATTGTGCTTCTCCTTTTTGTCCAGGATTTTGCAGCCGGTCGGCCGCTGCGACGAATTCACGGAATAGGGGATGGGCCCGGTTGGGACGGCTTTTAAACTCAGGATGGTATTGGACCCCTACAAAGAAGGGGTGATTGGAAAGCTCTATTGCCTCCACCAGACGTCCGTCAGGGGAGGTACCGCTGATGGTTAGGCCGGCGGCTTCCATCTGATCCCGGTAGGCATTGTTAAATTCATACCGGTGCCGGTGCCGCTCTCCGATTTCAGCTTTGCCATAGGCTTCCTTCATTTTGGTTCCCTCTTTGATGACGCAGGGATAGCGGCCCAGACGCATGGTACCGCCCTTGGGGAGATTCCCTTGCTGATCCGGCATGAGATCGATGACATAATGCTCACTATCCTCCGAAAACTCCCGGGAATGGGCGCTTGGAAAGCCTGCTTGGTGCCGGGCATATTCGATGACCGCAATCTGCATGCCAAGGCAGATGCCAAGGTAGGGGATTTTTTGTTCCCGTGCGTATTGGGCGGCGGTAATCATCCCCTCAATGCCCCGATCCCCAAAGCCGCCGGGAATGATAATCCCAGAGGCACCGGCGAGTATTTTGGCGACATTTTCCGGTGTGATCTTTTCCGAGTCCACCCATTGAATGTAGACTTTATTCCCTGTTTCATAACCTGCGTGGGAAAGGGCTTCCACCACCGAAAGATAGGCGTCATGGAGTTTAACATATTTGCCGACAAGGGCAATGGTAACCGGACGGGTGGCGTTTTCAATGCGGGTGAGCATCTGCTGCCACTCGGTCAGGTCACAGGGCTCATCAGCTAGATGAAGCTTGCGGCAGACGATCTCGGCCAGATGATTGTGCTCCAGCATGATAGGCGCTTCATAAAGGACAGGAAGGGTGAGATTTTCGATGACGCATTCGGGCTCCACATTACAAAACAGGGCAATTTTTTGCTTGATGCTCTTTTCAAGCGGCTCGTCGCACCGGGCGATGATGATATCCGGCATGACGCCGAAGGACTGCAGCTCTTTGACAGAATGCTGGGTGGGCTTTGATTTGTGTTCACCGGAACTTTTGATATAAGGAACCAGGGTCACATGGAGAAAGAGACAGTTATCCCGCCCTACCTCATGGGAAACCTGGCGGATAGCCTCCAAAAAGGGCTGGCTTTCAATATCGCCGGTAGTGCCGCCGATTTCGGTGATGACCACGTCAGCATTGGTCTTTTTACCAACAGAGTAGATAAAACTTTTAATTTCATTGGTGATGTGGGGGATGACCTGGACCGTTTCCCCTAGGTAGAGACCTTTCCTCTCCTTGGTCAGCACATTCCAGTAGACCTTGCCGGTGGTCAGGTTGGAGTAGCGGTTGAGGTCCTCGTCGATAAAGCGCTCATAATGCCCCAAATCCAGATCGGTTTCGGCGCCGTCTTCGGTAACGTAGACCTCCCCATGCTGATAGGGGCTCATGGTACCGGGATCCACATTGATGTAGGGATCCAGCTTCTGGGCGGCCACCGTCAGGCCTCTGCATTTGAGCAGCCGCCCCAGAGACGCCGCTGTAATGCCCTTGCCAAGGCCTGAGACAACGCCGCCGGTGACAAAGATATATTTGGTCATGCCTCCACAACCCCCTCGAATACTTTTTCACATTCCCCGGTCATATAAACGGTTTCGTCTGTGTAACAGATGGTGAGCTGGCCGCCTTTGAGCAGGACCGTAATATCCTCCCCCTTCTTGCAGTAGCCGTTGAGGACACAGGCCACCGCGGCGGCGCAGGCGCCGGTTCCACAAGCCCAAGTTTCCCCGGAGCCACGTTCCCAGACCCGCATCTTAATGGTGTTTTCTCCGACTACCGTGACAAATTCTGTGTTGACCCGCTCGGGGAAGAGAGGATCATATTCAAATTCCGGCCCAACCTTATCAATGTCCAAGGTGTCCAGATTGTCCCGGAAGACCACACAATGGGGATTTCCCATGGAAACACAGGTGATCCGCTCCTCTCTGCCGCCGATCTGGACGGGGTGATCGATGATGACATCTCCCTCCAGGGCCACAGGGATTTTTTTTGGATCCAGCTCAGCAGGCCCCATATCCACCGTGACAGAATCCACCACCCCGTTTTCTACATAGAGACGGAGCTTCTTGATGCCGCTGAGGGTTTCGATGGTCAGCTCCTGTTTGGGAGCAATGCCGTGTTCGTACAGGTATTTTCCTACGCAGCGGATGGCGTTGCCGCACATCTTTCCCTCGCTGCCGTCTAGGTTGAACATCCGCATTTTTGCATCAGCCACCTCGGACGGGCAGATGAGCACCACCCCGTCACCGCCGACTCCGAAGTGCCGGTCGGAGAGATAGACGCTGAGAGATTCAGGGGCTACTACATCCTGTTCGAAACAGTTGAAGTAGATATAGTCGTTGCCGCAGCCCTGCATTTTTGTAAATTTCAGTTTCATACGTTCCCTCCTCATATGATTGATGTCCACAAGTTCCGTATTCTGTTGGCTGTAACGGCTAATCAAGGAGTCAGCCAACGCGTTTGCAGTATCGATAGAGGTTAGGCATGCGATGGCCCGTTCCACAGCCTTGCGGCGGATTTTTACGCTGTCCCTGGCTGGCAGGCGCCCTTTGGCCGAAGTGGAGATGATATATTGGATCTTTCCGCTTTCCAAAAGGGTCATGGTGTTATCCTCAGATTCGTGTATTTTATTCACTTCCTGTACCTGCATCCCTGCCCGTTCCAGTACTTTCGCCGTGCCTTTGGTAGCATAGAGATCAAAGCCTAAAGCCGCGTATTTTTTCGCCACATCCACGATTTCCGCCTTGTCGGAATCCCGTACTGTGATGAAAACGCCGCCCTGTTTATACATTTTGTAGCCTGCCGCGCAAAGCCCTTTGTAGAGAGCCTCGCTGAGGGACTTTCCGATCCCCAACACTTCGCCGGTGGACTTCATTTCAGGGCCTAGCTGGGTATCTACATCGCTGAGTTTCTCAAAGGAAAAGACAGGAACTTTGACCGCTACATAAGGCGGTGTTTTGTAAAGGCCGGTACCATAGCCCATCTGGGAGAGGCGCTCACCCAGCATGGCTCTGGTGGCGAGCTCTACCACGGGAACTCCCGTGACCTTGCTGATGTAGGGCACGGTGCGGGAGGCCCGGGGATTAACTTCGATGACATAGATTTTGCTATGATAGATGACATATTGGATATTGACAAGTCCCTGAGTTTTCATGGCAAGGGCCAGCTGGCGGGTAAAGTCGATGAGCTGTTCTTTCAGCCTGCCGCTGACATTCCAGGCAGGGTAGACGGCGATAGAGTCGCCGGAGTGGATACCAGCTCGCTCAATGTGCTCCATAATACCAGGGATGAGAATATCCTCCCCGTCACAGATGGCGTCCACCTCAATCTCCACACCCATCAGGTACTTGTCAATGAGGACAGGGTTTTCAATGTTATGGGAGAGGATGATCTTCATATACTCCTTAATGTCCGCGTCGGAGAAGGCAATGATCATGTTTTGTCCTCCTAGCACATAGGAGGGGCGCATGAGCACCGGATATCCTAGCCGATTGGCGGCGGCAAGGGCCTCCTCGGTATTCATCACCGTATCCCCTTTGGGGCGCTGGATATGAAGACGTTCCAATAGCTCGTCAAAGCGCTCCCGGTCCTCCGCCATGTCGATGCTGTCGGCTGGCGTACCCAGGATATTGACTCCCTGGCTGACCAAGAAGTTAGTCAGCTTGATGGCGGTGCCGCCGCCAAAGGCCACCACTACGCCTATGGGATTTTCTGTGCGGATGACGTTCATCACATCCTCTGGGGTCAGAGGCTCAAAATAAAGCCGGTCGGCAGTATCAAAGTCGGTGGAGACGGTTTCTGGATTGTTGTTGATGATGACCACCTCATAGCCTGCCTTTTTCAGGGTCCAGACACATTGGACAGAGGCGTAGTCAAATTCAATCCCTTGGCCGATGCGGATGGGACCGGAGCCCAGCACCACCACCGTTTGCTTGGAGCTTTTCCTCTCCTCCAGCAACCGTTTTGCTTCGCAAGCCTCGTCATAGGTGGAGTAAAAATAGGGAGTCTGCGCCTCAAACTCAGCGGCGCAGGTGTCGACCATTTTGAATGAGGCCAAGAGGGAACAGGAAATCTTCTGGCCGCTGAGGCTTTCGATACGCTTGTCGGGATAACCCAGGCGCTTGGCCTCCCGATAAAGGTCCTCATCCAGAGCTTTGGTGCGCAGAGACGTTTCCATCTGTGCCAGGTTTTTCAGCTTATATAAAAACCATAGGTCGATCTTTGTGATATTATGAATTTCTTCCGGAGTGATGCCGCGCATCAGGGCCTCGAAGATGGCAAAAAGCCGCTCGTCGTCACAGTCATAAAGCTTCCTGCGAACCTCTTGGGTGGATAGCGCGGCGAATTTCTTCATCCGCAGGCCGTCTTGGCCGATTTCAGCACCCCGAACCGCCTTCATGATGGCTGCCTCAAAGGTCTGGGCGATAGCCATCACTTCGCCGGTGGCTTTCATCTGGGTGCCTAGAGTCCGCTTGGCGTAGACGAATTTGTCAAAAGGCCATTTGGGGAACTTGACCACTACATAATCCAGCGCCGGCTCAAAACAGGCGTAGGTTTTCCCGGTCACCGCGTTTTTAATTTCATCTAGGGTATAGCCGATGGCGATTTTCGCAGCCACCTTGGCGATGGGATAGCCGGTGGCTTTAGAGGCCAGCGCCGAGGAACGGGATACACGAGGATTGACCTCGATGACGGCATATTCAAAGCTGGTGGGATGCAGCGCAAACTGGCAGTTGCATCCTCCTTCAATGCCCATGGCGTCAATGATAGAAAGAGCGGCGCTGCGAAGCATCTGATATTCCTTATCGGAAAGGGTAACCGCCGGCGCGATGACAATGGAGTCGCCAGTGTGCACTCCTACTGGATCAAAGTTTTCCATACTGCACACGGTGATTACGTTACCGGCGGAATCCCGCATTACTTCAAATTCAATTTCCTTCCAGCCGGCGATGCATTTTTCTACCAGGATCTGGTTGATGGGGGACTGGCGCAGGCCATTCCCGGCGATTTCTTGAAGCTCCTCCGGCGTATTTGCAATACCGCCGCCGCTGCCTCCCAAGGTAAAAGCAGGGCGGACAATGACGGGATAGCCGATTGTTTGCGCAAAATCCAAAGCGGAATCTACATCGTTGACCACCTGGGAGGGGATGACGGGCTGGCCGATCTGTTCCATGGTATCCTTAAATAACTGCCGGTCTTCCGCTTTATCGATGGTTTCCGGATTGGCCCCCAGAAGCTTGACACCGTGGGACTGCAAGAATCCCTCTTTTGCCAGCTGCATGGAGAGGGTCAGTCCTGTCTGGCCGCCCAGGGTGGACAATAGGCTGTCTGGATGCTCCTTTTCGATGATCCGTTTGATGGTATCGGTGGTCAGCGGTTCCAGATAGATCTGATCGGCCATCACCTTGTCGGTCATGATGGTGGCAGGGTTGGAGTTGACTAATACCACCTCCAAGCCATCCTCTTTTAGGGCGCGGCAGGCCTGGGTGCCGGCATAGTCAAACTCCGCCGCCTGACCGATAACGATAGGGCCGGAGCCGATGACCATTACTTTTTTAATATCCTTTCTCAGCGGCATATTATCTTCCCCCTTCCATCATCTTCATAAATTCGTCGAACAAAAATCCCGTGTCCAGGGGACCGGCAGATGCCTCCGGATGAAACTGCACCGAGAAAGCAGGCATATCTGTGTAAGAAATCCCTTCGCAGGTGCCGTCATTGGCATTGACATAGGAGAGGGCGGCATTTGGGGGAAGGGTGCCGTTTTCTACTGCATACCCATGGTTTTGACTGGTGATATAGACACGGCCGGTTTGCAGGTTTTTGGCTGGCTGGTTGGCACCTCGATGTCCATAGTGGAGTTTGTGGGTTCTAGCTCCTTGGGAAAGCGCCAGTAACTGATGGCCTAGGCAGATGCCGAAGGTAGGAAGTTTCGCCTCGCAAAGCTTTTTCAGCTGCGTGATGATCCCGGTGTTTTCCATGGGATCGCCGGGGCCATTGGAAAGCATGATGCCATCGGGCTTTGCCGCTAGGATATTCTCCGCAGTGGCGTCATAGGGCATGCGGATCACCTCACAGCCCCGTTTGATCAGTTCCCGCTGGATGTTTTCCTTGGCGCCGAAGTCCCAAAGTACCACCCGACGCTGTGGGTGGGCCGGAGTGAAAGTCTCAGCCTGTTGGCAGCTAACCGATGCCACTGCGTGGGTTACACGGTAATCCTGCACGGCCTGGAAATTGCACTGACCAAGGTCATAAACAATCTCTCCATTCATAACACCGTGTTCCCGGATGACCTTGGTCAGCTCCCGGGTGTCGATACCATAAAGCCCTGGAATGCCACAGGCTTTTAAAAAGGCGTCAAGTTGGCCCTCGCTGCGGAAGTTAGAGGGAACTTGACACCAGTCGCGTACAATATATGCGGTTAAAGAGGGCCTTTTGCTCTCAAAATCGGAGGGAATGACCCCGTAATTGCCGATGAGAGGAAAGGTCTGTACCACCATCTGTCCATAATAGCTGGGGTCGGTCAGTGTTTCCAGATAGCCAGTCATCCCGGTGGTAAAGACAGTTTCCCCAACCACTGGCTTGACGGCTCCAAAGGCCTTCCCCTTGAATGTCTGTCCATTTTCCAACACAAGATATGCGTTTTGCGCCATAA
>CAJFSX010000019.1:28549-39709 GCA_904419775.1 Candidatus Pararuminococcus gallinarum
GTATACTAAGCTGCATTCCCATTTTAGTTTTCATAACGGGATACAATTTCTTTTGCGATTTCCTTACGTGTCATCCGGCGGTCCATGGCCTCTTTTTCAATGGCACGATGGGCCTCGGGCTCCGTCATATCCAAATACTGGATGAGCAGGCATTTGGCCCGGTCTACCAGACGGATCTCTTCAATTTTTCCCCGAAGTTTACTGTTTTCTTTTTTAAGTCCCAACATACGCCGCCGGGAAGCAGCCATGAGTTTGATGGACTGGAAAAAAAGCTGGCGGCTGATGGGCTTTTCCACTACAAAAACACCGGCGTCCTCTACCTTCTGGGAAACAAGGTCTGCCCGCTCAGATTTGCAGAGGATAATCACGCCTGCTCCGCTGGACTCCGCCACAAATACAGCCAATTCATGGCCGTATTCATCGCTCAGTGGAGCATTGATGACCACCAGGTCAAAGCTAGTCTCCAGCAACAGACGCCTGGCATCTCCACCACTGGCAGCGGTGGAGATGGAAGTGATACCGCTCATCTTGAGAAGCTCTGCCAGAAGCTGGGTACCCTTACAGGCAGTTGTCACAATCAGAGCACTTTCCATGGATCCACCGCCTTTCATCAGTCTGTGTCATATAAGAATACCTTAAATCTGTAGGAAATATTGATCCTGTTCATAAGCGTGTTTATCCAGCGCCTTTTTATATCCCAGATATTCAGCCTCTTTTTGTTCCATATATTTTTCAATCGTAGCCTGGGGCAGGACTTCTGCCACAAAGCTGCTATTTTTCGCAAGCTGCAAGGCGGACCAAAGATCCCCTGGAAGCGTTTCAAAGGTTTTGGCCTGCTCCTTCATCACATCAAACAAATTCAGGTTGGTGGGGGCACATAACTTCTTTTTCTGGGCAATCCCCTCCAGACCCGCCGCAATGAGCAGGGAATAGGCGAGATAGGGATTGCAAGAAGGGTCAGGAGAGCGCAGCTCGATTCGGCTGTATTTACCTGTGGCCGCCGGGACCCGGATCAGCTGGGAGCGGTTTTGATGGGACCAGGTCAAGTACCTGGGAGCCTCAAACTCCCCAAAGCGGGCATAGGAATTGGTCAGGGGATTGAGAAAAGCAGTGATTTCAGGAATCCGATCCATGATCCCTTGCAAAAAGCTCTCCGCTTCTTTGGAATGCCCTGCCTCATTGGTTTTAAAGATATTCCGGCCATTTTGGGAAAGGGACATGTTAATATGCAGCCCATTTCCACTCTTGTCCGGGAAGGGTTTGGGCATAAAGGATGCAAAAAGCCCGTTTTGCGCCGCGATATTTTTGACCACTGCCCGGAAGGTGACCAGATCGTCCGCCGCCTCAAGGGCATGGGAATACTGAAAATCGATTTCGTTTTGCCCCGGCCCCTGTTCATGGTGGGAGCTTTCCGGCTGAATCCCCATTTCCTCTAAGGTCAGGCAGATTTCCCGACGGACATTTTCCCCCTTATCCAGGGGAGCGATGTCGCAGTAGGTGCCATGATCATGGGGAATCATGGTGGGGTTGCCGTCTTCATCCCGCTCGAAAAGGTAAAATTCACATTCAGAGCCGATTTTGCAGACATATCCCATATCCGCGGCCTTTTTTACCGTCCGGCGCAGAATGTCCCGCCCAGAGCCCTCAAAAGGGGTGCCATCAGGCCGGCGGATGTCGCAGAAGAACCGGACAACCCGTCCTTGGGAGGGGCGCCATGGAAGAACGGCCAGGGTGGCAGGATCCGGAACCAGAAATAGGTCGGACTCTGCCACATCCATAAACCCACGGATGACCGAAGCGTCAAAGGAAATACCGCTTTCAAAGGCGCGGGGAAGTTGGGCGGGCATAATGGAGATGTTTTTTTGCTTTCCGAAGATATCACAGAAGGCCAGACGGATAAACTTGACGTCGTTTTCTTCGATGAACTCCAAAACCTCGGTCATGGTCTGGGTCATGTAAATTCCTCCTTGCATCTCCCCGTGAGAGGAGGTGGTTAATTGGGTGTATATAGCCGCTGATAGGGATTTTTTGTATTGGGGGTGAGCACAAAAAAGCTGCTCTTCATAATGTGGTCTTCATCCTCCCCAAAGGCCGTGCAAAACTCATGAACCAGGGGCCGGATTTCGTCTAGATCGTCCTGGGTCGCCTGAGACGCTTGAACCTGGGCTGGCAGATCGGCGGGCAGGATTTTACAACGGAGAAAAATCTTGCCACCGTGCATGCCAGTGCCGCAGAAGTATCCAACAGGTACCTGAGCATCGCAGTGGAGACCCAGGATCACAATAATACCGCCAGCTTGGTATTCTCCCAGAAAGCTGCCGGCCCGGCCGCCCACCACCAAAGCGGGGATTTTGTCTTGATATTCCTTCATGTGAATACCAGCCCGGTAGCCGACATCGCCATGGATAAATATTTTTCCGCCCCGCATGGCATAGCCTGTGGCGTCTCCCGCCTGGCCATCCACGTAGATAGCGCCATCATTCATGGTATCGCCGGTGGCATCCTGGACATTGCCGTGCACTGTAATGGTGGAACCATCCAGATAAGCGCCTAAAGCATTGCCTGGAGTGCCCTCAATGGTAATATCCTTCCCGGAAAGGCCGCTGGCTATATACCGTTGGCCCATACAGTTTTTGATAGTGATTTTTTTATCTTGCGCAGACCTGATTTCCTCGCCTAACGTCTGAAAATGTTTGCCTTGGCTGTTGATCGTCATTTTGGTTCCCTCCCCAGCATTTCTTCCCGGTCTTTTCTGGAGAAAGCCATCAGCTGCGGTTTCTCCCGGAGCAGATCAAAGTCCACGGTGTCTAGAGGCACCTGATTGCGGATCATGGCGGTATAAATACCGGCTCTGGCCACATCCCCGATGAGGATATAACCCTTGAGCAAGCCATCTTTTGTGACAAGCCGTTTGTAGGTGCCGGTACCGGACTCAATATAGCTTTCCCCGTCATAACTGCCGGCTGTGATCATGTGCAGTCCAAAGAATCCAATAGCGTTCATGGGAATGGCTTTGTCATAGGGCTTTTCCCCGCCTACCATGTGGATGCCAGCGCTCTCCCCCTGCATATATGCGGCAGGAAGGAGGGCCAAAACCCGTCGCTCACCACTGGTGATGTCAAAGCTTTCGGTGCAGTCTCCCGCCGCGTAGATATCTGGCTGGGAGGTTCGACCGTCAGCATCCACCTGGATTCCCCGGCCGACATGGATGCCAATATCTTTGGCAAGCTCTACGTTGGGCCGGACGCCGACGGCGATGACAAGCAGGTCAAAATCAACGGCCCTACCGCTGGAAAGATAGGCCCTGTTTTCCTCAAATCTTGTCACACTATCCGAGAGGATGAATGTAATGCCATGTTCCTCAATGTGGGCTTTTACAAGATCAGAGCCCTGTTCGTCCAGAATACTGGGCAAGATCCGATCAGCCAGATCCACCACGGTAATACTTTTCACCAGCCGTTGGATGCCTTCGGCGCATTTGAGGCCAATGAGGCCGGCGCCCATAATGAGCACCCGGGTTTCAGGCGTAACAGCAGCCTGGATGAATTTGGCGTCATCTAAAGATAGGAATGTGGATTGATAGGGAACGGTATCCAGCCCCTGAATGGGAGGAATGAAGGGAGTGGAACCTGTCGCAATTAACAGTTTATCATATTTTATCAGACTCCCATCCTCCAGTAAAACATTTTTTTCGTCTTTGTGGATGGCTTTGACGGTTTTCCCTGCCATAAAGGTGACATGATTGTCCCGATAAAAGCTTTCTGGCCGGTAGAGCATCCCTTGTTCTGTCGTTTTCCCATACAAGAGATAGGAGATCAGCGGACGAGAATAGGTAGGATAGGGCTCTTTTGAAATCACGGTAATAGAGCTTTCTTTATCAGATTGCCGGATGCCCTCAATACATCCCACCGCTGCGGCAGAGTTTCCAATGATGACAATATCCATGCTTTGCTCACCTCTCTTCAAACACAATGGCCTGGTTAGGGCAGCCTTTGACGCAGGCAGGGCTGCCGGTGGAGTTATTCAGGCATAATTCACACTTTTGGATGACGCTTCCGTCATCTGACGGCATTACTGCGCCATACGGGCAGGCCATAATGCAGGTATAACATCCCACACATTTGTCCTGATCCACCTGGATGACACCGTCATGGATGGATAGGGCGCCAGTGATGCAGCTTTTGACGCAAAGTGGCTCCTCGCAATGGCGGCAGCCTACAGCAAAGCTGACGCCGTTTCGCTCCTCAATGCGGATGCGAGGATTGATCTTTACATCCCGCAGCGCCACCGCCATATCACTCTCTCCAGAATTGGCGAAAGCGCAGTAGTATTCGCACAGATGGCATCCAAGACACCATTTTTCATTCACATAAATTCGTTTCATATGGCAGCCTCCCTTTATTCTCCGGCGTGTTTAATCCCTAAGATGGACAGCTCTTTTTCGGTGAGGCCCACACCCCGGAGCATGAGACGGTTGCCGCGCAACGCTTCAATGGAGTTGATGCCCATGCCGCCCATGATTTCCTTAATTTCGTGATTCCATGCGGTGACCAGATTGATAAGACGTTGGGATCCAATATCTGGGTTAAGCCGCCGAACCAGATCGGGACGCTGGGTAGCAATGCCCCAGTTACATTTTCCCTGCTGGCAGCTACGGCACAGATGGCAGCCCAAGGCAAGCAGGGCGCTGGTTCCGATATAAACCGCGTCGGCGCCTAAGGCAATGGCCTTGACAATATCGGCGCTGGAACGGATGGAACCTCCCACCACCAGGGAGACATTGTTGCGGATGCCTTCGTGACGGAGTCTTCCGTCAACGCTGGCCAAAGCAAGCTCAATGGGAATCCCCACATTGTCACGGATGCGGGTAGGAGCAGCACCGGTTCCGCCCCGGAATCCGTCGATGGCGATAATGTCGGCTCCGGAGCGGGCAATACCGCTGGCAATAGCCGCCACATTGTGAACTGCGGCGATTTTGACGATCACTGGTTTGATGTAGCCGGTGGCCTCCTTTAGGGAGAAGACCAACTGTCGCAGATCCTCAATGGAGTAAATATCGTGATGAGGCGCAGGAGAGATAGCATCCGTACCCTCGGGGATCATCCGGGTTTTGGAAATGTCGCCTACGATCTTCATGCCGGGAAGGTGTCCGCCGATTCCCGGCTTAGCACCTTGGCCCATCTTAATTTCGATGGCGGCGCCTGCCGAAAGGTAATCCTTATGTACGCCGAAGCGGCCGGAGGCCACCTGAACGATGGTGTTAGGACCGTATTGATAGAAATCCTCATGAAGTCCGCCTTCACCGGTATTATAATAGGTACCCAGGGCTTTGGCGGCACGGGCTAGGCTCTCGTGAGCATTATAGCTGATGGAACCATAGCTCATGGCGGAGAACATAACAGGCACCTGTAATTCCAGATGAGGCGCAAGGTTGGGGATGATGTTGCCCTCTTGATCCCGTTCTACCTTCTGCGGCTTTTTGCCCAAGAAAACCCTGGTTTCCATTGGCTCCCGGAGTGGGTCAATAGAAGGATTGGTGACCTGGGAGGCATTGAGAAGGATTTTATCCCAATAGACAGGGTAATTTTTCGGATTTCCCATGGAAGAGAGAAGGACGCCGCCGCTCCCCGCCTGGCGATAGACCTCACTGATCACCTCTCCTGTCCAGTTGGCGTTGATCTTAAAGGTGTGATCGGATTTGACGATTTTCAGCGCGTGGGTGGGACATAGGGATACGCACCGATGGCAGTTGACACACTTGCTGTCGTCAGCCACCATGATATTTTCTTTTTCTCGGTAAGAGTGCACCTCATTGGCACACTGTCGCTCACATACACGGCAGGCGATGCAACGGGAAGGATTGCGCACCACCTCATATTCGGGATACAGATAATCAATGCCCATTATCGCACACCTCCATTTAAGGTAATGATCACTGGCTCTCCCCCTCGGGGCGCCCAGATATGATCCGGATGAGGCTCTACCACCCGGATAGCGGATTCCTCACTGGCCACATAGACCTTTTCATCTTTTTCGGCCACCACCATAGAGCGGAGCTTGAGCCGGTCATTGAGGGCCATCATGCCGCCTTCAAATCCCAATAGGATAGAAAAGGGGCCGGTGACCAGAAGTCCGGAAAAGGCGCTGCGCAGGAAGGTAAGCTTTTGGCGTTCGTTTTCCGGCATTGCCTCAATGGTGGACCAGAAGGGCGCCGCCATCACGCTGGCAATTTCTTCATAAGAGAGTCCCTGTTTGCGACGCAGGTAATCCACCATATAGGTAAGAACCTCTGTGTCAGTTTGGAGGGTGCATTTATAACCATACATCTCTATGTAGCGGCGGTTCGCGTCGTAGGAGGAAATCTCACCGTTGTGCACGATGGAAAAGTCCAGCATGGCAAAGGGATGGGCTCCGCCCCACCAGCCCGGTGTGTTGGTAGGGTACCGGCCGTGAGCAGTCCAGCAGTAGCCCTCGTATTCATCTAAGCGGTAAAACCTCCCCACATCCTCGGGAAAACCAACAGCTTTGAATACCCCCATATTTTTTCCGCTGGAAAACACGTAGGCACCGTCAATATGGGTATTGATGCGGATAACGCAGCGTGCCACAAATTCCCGCTCGTCCAACTGACTGTCTGCGAGCCGGGTGGGTAAAGGATTGACAAAATATCGCCAGATCAGCGGCTCGTCAGTAATTTCAGGAATTTTGCGGACTGGAATTTTGGAAAGGTTGACAATATCAAAATGCTGCTCCAAAAAGCGTTCGCATTCCTGCTTGCTAGAAGTGTTGTCATAGAAAACATGAAAGGCATACAGATCCTTGTATTCCGGATAGATGCCGTAAGCGGCAAATCCACCGCCTAGCCCATTGGAGCGGTCATGCATAACGGCGATAGAATCAATGATATCCTCACCGCAAAATCGTTTCCCGTCTTTTGCGAAGATACCGGAAATGGCACAGCCTGACGGAATTCTTATCTGGCCTTCTTTGCGCATATGGTCTCCCCCTTGTTTTTTTATGCTTTCTCTTCCGATCCGGAAGAATAGGAAAGGACTGTCTATAATACAAAAAGAAAGGCGTCCATCAAAGAGAACTGGGATCGTGCGAATCAGTACTCTTTGATGAACGCCTTTGTTCATTGGGAATATTATATAAGAACACAGCAGTATTTGTCAACGTTTTTGCAAGAGATTTTTTATTTGCTTGCATACTTTGTAAAAAATAACTATTTTTAAAGAGAGATGGAAAATAAATTTGCAGTTTCTTAGACAAATCATGCAAAAACAACAAATTTTCTATTGACAGTGACCTAGAAGAGGAATATAATGACGCCATAGACAGCAAAGGCGCTGTGGGTGAAAAGCCCGCGGCGCCTTTTTTTGTTGCTTTTCTAGAGGGCAGCAAAAAGCGAATAAAGAGCTAGAAAAAGCATGGGGGTATGTATATGGCAAAAACTTTGATTCCTAAGGGATATAAATCCTGCTTAGGGCTTTATGAGACCCAGACGGCCATCGGGAAGATTAAAACCCGCTTTGAGGAAAATTTAAGCCGAATGCTCCACCTGAAGAGAGTAACAGCACCCCTCTTCGTTGATCCCAAAACTGGGCTGAACGACGATCTCAATGGGGTGGAGAGGCCGGTTAGTTTTGACATCAAAGAGACGGGAGAAACAGCTCAAGTAGTCCATTCCTTGGCCAAATGGAAAAGAATGGCCCTTTACTGGTATGATTTTCGGGTAGGAAACGGCCTTTATACCGATATGAATGCCATTCGTCGGGATGAGGAGATGGATAATCTCCATTCCATCTATGTGGATCAGTGGGACTGGGAAAAGGTGATCGACAGATCCCAGAGGAATTTGGACTATTTGAAGGAAACGGTGGGCCTGATTGTAGATGCCATCTGCAAGACCTTGGATGAGATGAAACGGGACTACCCACAGCTTCCTGTCTTTCTCTCCCGGGATGTCAGTTTTATCACCACCCAAGAGCTGGAGGATATGTACCCAAATCTGAGCCCTAAACGCCGGGAGGACGCTTATGTCAAAGAGCACCCCACTGCATTTATTATGCAGATTGGCGATAAGCTCCACTCCGGAAAGCCTCATGATGGACGGGCGCCAGATTATGATGACTGGCAGCTCAACGGTGACATCCTCTTCTGGAATGAGACCTTGGGCCAGGCATTTGAGGTTTCGTCCATGGGTATCCGGGTGGATTCCCAGAGCCTGGCAGAACAGCTTCAAAAAGCCGGATGTGAAGAGAGGAGATCTCTTCCTTTTCATAAGATGCTGCTGGACGGCAAGCTCCCCCTTACCATCGGCGGAGGCATTGGCCAATCCCGTCTGTGCATGCTGCTGTTGGGAAAAGCCCATATTGGAGAGGTTCAGGTATCCTTGTGGAGTGATGAAATCATCACAGAATGTAAAAAAGCTGGAATTGAGCTTTTATAAGCAAGCAATAAAAACAATAGAAAGACGGAGGGATCATCATGAACAACCTGCCTGAAATTTTTGGTAGTATGGTTTTTAACGATAAAACAATGCGGGAAAAGCTTCCCAAGGAAACCTATAAGATTTTGCGCCGTACCATTGACCAGGGCAAGAAGCTTGACATCAACATTGCCAATATTGTAGCCAATGCCATGAAAGATTGGGCGGTGGAAAAGGGCGTTACCCATTTTACCCATTGGTTCCAGCCTATGACCGGCATTACAGCGGAAAAACATGACAGCTTTATTTCCCCTACCGACGGTGGCAATGTTATCATGGAATTTTCCGGGAAAGAGCTGGTCAAGGGCGAGCCGGATGCTTCCTCCTTCCCCTCCGGCGGCCTGCGTGCCACCTTTGAAGCCAGAGGCTACACCGCCTGGGATCCGTCCTCCTATGCCTTTATCAAAGACGACACCCTATGTATTCCCACGGTGTTTTACTCCTATAGCGGTGAAGCGCTGGATAAAAAGACCCCGCTGATGCGTTCTATGGAGGTGCTCAGCAAACAGGCCCTGCGGATTCTGCGGCTGTTTGGCGACACGGAAACGACGGTGGTCAACACTACAGTCGGGCCGGAGCAGGAGTATTTTCTCATTAACAAAGAGGATTATTTGGCGCGAAAAGACTTAGTCTTCTGCGGTCGGACCCTTTTCGGAGCCATGCCTCCTAAAGGGCAGGAGATGGAAGATCATTATTTTGGCACCATCAAGCCCAGGGTTTCCGCTTACATGAAAGAACTGGATGAAGAACTGTGGAAGCTGGGCGTACTTGCCAAGACCAAACACAACGAGGTCGCCCCTTCTCAGCACGAGCTGGCTCCGATCTTTACCTCCACCAATGTGGCCACCGATCACAACCAGCTGACCATGGAGATGATGAAGAAGGTGGCGGATCGTCATGGGTTAGCCTGCCTACTCCACGAAAAGCCTTTCGACGGCGTTAACGGCAGCGGTAAACACAACAACTGGTCCCTTTCCACTAACAGCGGCGTGAACTTGCTGGAACCAGGGGACTCTCCCAGGGAGAACGCCCAGTTTCTTCTCTTTCTAACCGCTGTCATCAAGGCGGTAGACGAATACCAGGATCTTCTGCGGATTTCGGTGGCAAGCGCCGGCAACGACCACCGGCTGGGGGCCAATGAGGCGCCGCCGGCCATTGTGTCCATGTTCCTGGGCGATGAATTGTCCGCCATCCTGGATTCCATCATTGAGGGCAAAGATTACCAGGGCATAGCCAAAGAGGAAATGAAGGTAGGCGTCCATATCCTGCCCCGGTTCCCCAAGGACACCACCGATCGAAACAGGACCTCGCCCTTTGCCTTCACCGGCAATAAATTTGAGTTCCGGATGCTTGGCTCTAACTTTTCCATTGCCGGGCCCAACATGGTGCTCAACACCATTGTGGCGGAGGAGCTTTCTCAGTTCGCCGATGTACTGGAGCAGGCCGATGACTTTGCATCCACGCTCAATAAGCTGATCAAAAAGACCATCAAAGAGCACAAACGGATTATTTTCAACGGGAACAACTATGCAGAGGAATGGGTGAAGGAGGCAGAAAAGAGAGGGCTTCTCAACCTCAGGACTACAGTGGACGCACTGCCTCATTACATCGAGCCGAAAAACATCAAATTATTCACCAAACATAAAATCTTTACCGAAAGCGAAATGTATTCCCGTTACGAGATCCTTCTGGAAAACTACTGCAAAACGCTGCACATCGAAGGAAAAACGATGCTGGATATGATAAAAAAAGACATTATTCCTGCGGTAACCGCGTATTGCAAAGAGCTTTCTGAGACGGCACTCTCCAAAAAGAGTTTGTGCCCTCAGGTTCCTTGTGTAACTGAGGAGTCCATCGTAACGCTACTTTCCGAACTAAGCAACGGAGTGTTTGAAAAGACCCAGCAGTTAGAAGCCGCACTCTATCATACAGAGCAGATTTCTGACATTCAGGCACAGGCGGAGAGCTATCGGGATGAAGTCATTCCCGCCATGGAAGCGCTGCGAAAAGACGCGGATGAAATTGAGTCCCTGGTGGGAGAAAAATATTGGCCTTATCCCACCTATGGAAAGATGCTCTTCAGCGTCTGATAGCAGAATGCTGGTTTCTATTTTTTGGAGAATGCCATCTTTTCGAGTAGGATAAGAAAATCCTAAATGACAACTTCTATACAATAGATAACATACTCCCCAATTCTCGGGCGGACCTGCTCCTTACCAGGTTCGCCCACTTTCTTTGTCAAAATATGAAAAAGGACAGCTGACAGCTGTCCTTACCAGAGAGATGCTTACATGGATTTTCCCCGGCGGGGGGAATGCGGACCGGGTACAGGCCTCCGGGCCATTGGGCTACAAGAACGGTAGCGGTTTTGCCCCCAATTGTTCCTCGGATTTTCGGGGGAAGGGTGAACCACCTTGTTCATGGTGGAAGCGACACTGAGAAATTGAGAGGTGAGAAACCCCATCTGTTCCAGAAGAATACGGCGTTTGGAGCGATTGGATAGGGTGTTAATGGAATTTTTGAGATGGCCTAGGTTCTCCATAAAGATGGGGATCATGGCGCCTGGTTGTGAGGATGCCAGATGATCTAGGTCAATGCTTTTCAGCTGTCCGGACAGCCCGTTGAGATTGTTCTGGATATGGAGTCGCTTTTGTTGATTGTCGATCTCC
>CAJFSX010000020.1 GCA_904419775.1 Candidatus Pararuminococcus gallinarum
GCCTGCCCTTCACCCTGACGGGAGCGCAGCGCCGGAGCATCGAAGAGGCCTGCCGGGATATGACCACGGGGGTGCCAATGAACCGGCTGGTCCAGGGAGACGTGGGCTCGGGCAAAACCATGGTAGCGGCGGCCTGCATCTATTTCGCGGCCAAAAACGGGGCTCAGTCGGCTTTGATGGCGCCCACAGAGATCTTAGCCCTCCAGCACTATGAGACCCTTGCGCCCGTACTGTCCGGCTTAAGGCTTGTGACGGAGCTGCTCACCGGCTCCACCAAAGCGGCAAAACGCAGGGAGATCCAGGAGCAGCTCAAAGCAGGGGAAATCCACCTACTGATCGGCACCCATGCCATCATCGAAGACACGGTGGAATTTCACCGGCTGGGGCTGGTCATCACCGATGAGCAGCATCGGTTTGGCGTGGCTCAGCGGGTACGCCTTATGAATAAGGGGGATCATCCCCATGTACTGGTCATGTCCGCGACCCCCATTCCCCGGACATTGGCCCAGACGATCTACTGCGATCTGGATCTGTCTGTCATCGACGAACTGCCTCCAGGCCGGCAGAAGGTGCTGACCTATTGTATAGGTTCCGATAAGCGGATGCGGGCTTTTGGCTTCATCAAAAAACATCTGGATGCAGGGCGTCAAGCCTACATTGTCTGTCCTTTGGTGGAGGCCAACGGGGAAAGCGGGTTAAAACCAGCCACGGATTATGAAAAGCTTTTGGAGGAGCGCTATTTCAAAGGCTATCGGGTAGGGCTTCTCCATGGAAAGATGAAATCCAAGGAAAAAGAGGAGGCCATCACCCGGTTTAAAAACGGGGATATGCAGCTGCTGGTTTCTACTACTGTCGTGGAGGTGGGGGTGGATGTGCCCAATGCGGTGATTATGATGATCGAAAACGCGGAACGGTTCGGCCTGTCCCAGCTGCACCAGCTCCGCGGACGGGTGGGCCGCGGCAGGGATCAGTCTTACTGCATCCTGCTCAGTGACGCCAGGGGAGAGCTGACCCGCCGGCGGCTGGAAGTGATGTGCAAGACAAACGATGGCTTTGCCATTGCCAGGGAGGATCTGAATCTGAGAGGCCCTGGCGATTTTTTCGGGGTGAGGCAGCATGGCCTTCCCACCTTAAAACTGGCCGACCTGCTCACCGACACCATAGTGCTTCAGAGAGCCCAGGAAGCCGCACGGGAAATCCTCTCTGCTGATCCAGACCTTTCCCTTCCGGAACATAAACCGCTGCTTTCCAAGGTGGAAAAGATGATGCGGGAAGTGGATTAAATAGAAAAAGCGCTTCGGATGACCGAAGCGCTTTTTTATTTTCCGATGGATTTACCGCACCGGCACATAATCGATGGCGGATTCCTCATCCGTCGCCTCTAGCTTCATGATGACCGGACGCAGGCCGTCGTTACAGCTGCAGATGGCAACGCCAGGCTTTCTGATCCAGTCGCCGTAATAGAAAAGACCGTCTCCAGCGCCATGGGCCAGAGCGAATACATACTGATAGATGGCTTTCCAGGCCTCATCGCAAAAGCCGTCAGGCTTGGCATAATCCGCATAGAAAACCTGGCCTTCCTTCATCATGGGACATGGACCCAGCCCTTCCACGCCGTATTCCAGCGCCAACTGCTGATCCAAAGTGGTTTTAAGTATGGTGATCTTCACTTTCTTCATAAAAATTCCTCCCGCGGATGTCCAAAGATATCTGTGAATCCTATGAATAAGAAAAACACGCTTTCATCAAACGAGAAAGCGTGTTTTAACGCGGCAGATTGCCGCTGGTGGAGACAGGGGGACTCGAACCCTCGACTTCTTGCGTGTGAAGCAAGCACTCTAACCAGCTGAGCTATGCCTCCGAATGCAAAAAATATTATACCAGATTTGGTCCCGCTTGTCCAGAATTTTATAGAAAGAAATTCCCAGGATCAAATCCTGCTTTGATTATGACAATTTTGTCATGCAACCTGAGCAAGTTTACAGTATAATAGGAAACAGTTCATCCTGGGAAGGCGGGGTAATGATGACGCGAATTTTAATGGTAGAGGATGACCGGATCATAGCGTCCGGACTGGAATACTCTCTGACAGAGGAAGGATATGAGGCCGTATGGTGCGCCAATGTCCAAGCGGCCAGGGAAGCGCTGGCGGGGCAGGAGATCGACCTCTGTCTCATCGATCTGACCCTTCCAGATGGCAGCGGCTATGAGGTCTGCCGGCTGGCCAAGGAGAAAGGGGACATTCCGGTGGTCTTTCTCACGGCTTGCGACGACGAGGTCAATGTGGTGATGGGGCTGGATATGGGGGCGGATGACTATGTCACCAAGCCTTTTCGGCTCCGGGAACTGATGAGCCGGATCAAATCGGTGCTGCGGCGGTATGGAAAGGCAGGGGCATCCTCCCCTGTCCTCACCTTCGGCAATCTGAGAATCAACACCATGGAAGCGAAAGTCTATAAAGAGGACGAGGAAGTATTCCTGACAGCACTGGAATACCGGCTTCTTTTGACCTTTGTAGGTCATGTAGGACAGGTGCTTTCCCGCAACCAGCTGTTGGAAGGCATCTGGGATGTGGCGGGGGATTTTGTCAACGACAACACCCTGACGGTCTATATCAAGCGCCTTCGGGAAAAATTGGAGGACAATCCTCAGGAGCCCCGCCACATTATCACCATCCGGGGTCTGGGTTATAAATGGGAAGGGCAGGGAAACAAATGATCCGAAACAAAGAAATCAGGCGATTTGTCATCGCTTTTGCGCTCATCGGTATGGCCGGCACCCTTCTTGCCTGGGGCATCGCCCCCCTGGCCGGAATTGTCACGGCCCTTACCTATCTTCTGCTTTTGGCGGCAGCGGGGATTTTTACCGCTTGGCGGTATCGGGAGATTACCCGCTTGTCAGAATACCTTCAGCGGGTGTGTTCCGGACAGAGCACCCTGGACATCCGGGACAGCGCCGAGGGGGAACTGAGCATTCTCAAAAACGATATTTACAAGATGACCTGTATGCTCTCGGAAAAGACGGAGTTGCTTCAAAAGGACAAACGATACCTTGCCGACGCCCTTTCTGATATTTCCCACCAACTGAAAACACCGCTGACCTCTATGATGGTCATGACCGACCTGCTCAGCGAGCAGAATCTTTCTCCGCAAAAACGGACGGAGTTTACTGAAAACATCCGCCGGCAGCTGGAGCGGATCGAGTGGCTGGTAACTGCCCTGCTGAAAATGTCTAAAATCGACGCTGGCGCCGTCCAGTTTAAACAGCAGCAGGTAGAGGTGAGCCAACTGATCCAACATGCCCTCTCCACCCTTTCGATTCCCATAGAGCTCCGGGAGATCGAGGTGAAAAACCATGTCAAAGAAGAGGATTATGTGGTCTGCGACTACAACTGGACTGGGGAGGCCCTGATCAATATCCTGAAAAACTGTGTGGAACACAGCCGCTCCGGTGGACATATCGGCATTGACGCAGAGGAAAATCCCCTTTACACCCAGATGCGGATCTGGGATGATGGGGAGGGGATTGCGCCTGAGGATCTGCCCCATATTTTCGAACGCTTTTACCGGGGTAAAAACGCAGGTGAGGAGAGCGTGGGGATTGGTCTGGCCATGGCTCGCAGTGTGATTGTGGCTCAGAATGGTCAGATTCAGGTGAAAAGCCGTCCGGGAATCGGGACCTGCTTTACCATTCGTATTTACAAGCAGGTGGTATAGAGCATAAGCCTAGGTGACAAAACTGTCACTTTAAAGTCACCGGAAAGTCATGGGCCCCTTTTATGATAAAGACATCAAGTCCGCAGTACAGGAGGAAAGAACTATGGAAATACTCAAAATCCAGAATCTATCCAAGATTTACGGCGCCGGAGAGACGGCGGTCCGGGCGCTAGATGACGTGTCTTTTACGGTGGAAAAAGGGGAGTTTGTGGCTATCATCGGGCCTTCTGGCTCTGGAAAGTCCACCTTGCTGCACATTCTGGGCGGTGTGGACCGTCCCACCAGCGGCAAGGTCTATGTGGACGGCACCGATATCTACGCGCTGGACGAGACCAAGCTGGCGGTATTCCGCCGCAGGCAGATAGGACTGATCTATCAGTTTTACAACCTGATCCCTGTCCTCAATGTAGAGGAAAATATCACACTGCCTCTGCTCTTAGACCAGCGGAAGGTGGACAAACAGCATCTGAACAGCCTGGTGCAGTCCCTGGGACTGCTTGGCAGGATGGGACATCTGCCCAACCAGCTTTCCGGCGGCCAGCAGCAGCGGGTCTCCATCGGCCGGGCCCTTATCAACAATCCGGCCATTATCCTGGCCGACGAGCCTACCGGCAATCTGGACAGCAAAAACAGCGCTGAAATCGTCTCCCTGTTAAAGATGTTTAACAAGCGATATAACCAGACTTTGATGATCATCACCCACGATGAGCGCATTGCATTGCAGGCGGATCGAATCATCTCCATCGAGGATGGAAAGATTGCCAAGGATGAGGTGATCCGCAGATGAATATCGTCAATAGACTGACCCTGCGCAACCTCCGTCTCAACCGCAAACGGACCCTGGTTACCATCATCGGCATCATTATCTCCACTGCCATGATTACGGCGGTTGCCACCTTTGCGGTTTCCTTCATGGATTTAATGCAGCGCTCGGAGATTGCTTCCAGCGGCAACTGGCACCTGCTCTTTTCCGACATCAGCCGCGACCAGGCCACCCAGATCCAGGGGCAACTTAACAAGGGGGATCAGGTCCTTCTGTCCCGGGATGCGGGATGGTCTCTGCTGGAAGAAAGCCCTTCTCCTGACCAAAAGCCTTATCTTTTGGTCAAAGAATATGACGAGCAGGCATTTGAAAATTATGGCGTCAACATTGTCAAGGGGCGCCTTCCGGAAAATGATAATGAAATCGTCATCACCCAGCAGATGGCCAATGACAGCCCTCTCTTTGCTGTAGGCAACCGGATTTCGGCCAATCTCTGTGACCGGATCATCCATCTGCCCCAAGGGGATAACGACATGGCCACCGAATACAAAGCTTCCGGATCTGAGCCTTATTACGGCACCGTCAAACAGGAAGATGGAGTGTGGGAAGAGTTAGTGCCCAAAAACATCCAGAAGGAATACACCATTGTGGGCATTATGGAGGATCCAGGCTGGATTTATGCCTCTTCTCCGGCTTATACGGTGCTGACACACCTGGATATAGACGCCCTTTCGTCAGAGGATATCCTCAATGGGGCGGTAACCTTTGCCAAAGTCGACAGCAGTATCTTTGAGAAAGGCGAATCCCTGAAAGAACTGCTAGGTGTTGAACCCTCCTATCACAGCGACCTGCTGGCCTATTACGGCGTTTTTGGCAGCAACGGACTGCAGACCAGTCTTTATTCGTTGATTGCCATCGTCATCGTTATTATTATAGTGGGCTCCATCTCTTTGATTTATAATGCCTTTGCCATCTCCGTATCAGAACGATCCCGCCAGTTAGGGATGCTGGCCAGTGTGGGAGCCACCAAAAAGCAAAAACGGAATTCTGTCCTGTTCGAAGGCGCTGTCATCGGCGGCATCAGTATCCCGTTGGGAATTCTGGCAGGCCTTGCCGGTATGGCGGTGACCTTCTGGTGCATTAGCCCTATATTGCAAAACCTGCTCAATGTCAGCGAATCGTTGCAGGTGAAAATATCCTGGAGCTCTATCCTAGCCGCCTGCCTTCTCTCGGTGGTCACCATCTTGATTTCCTGCTGGATTCCCGCCCGGCGGGCGTCCCGCGTTACGCCGGTGGAGGCCATCCGGCAGACGGCGGATATCGGCATCCGGGGAAAAGATGTAAAAACTTCCAAGCTGACCCGAAAAATCTTTGGGTTTGAGGCGGAATTGGGGCTGAAAAACCTCAAACGTAACCGCCGCCGCTATAAAGCAACCATATTTTCCCTTATCATCAGCGTAGTTTTATTCCTGTCCGTTTCCACCTTCACCGCCGTACTCCAAAAGGCGTTTTCCTTTTCCGTCGATGGCGTCAACTATGATATGTCGGTATCCTGCTATTACGAGGACAAAAATGACATTGCGCCCTTCTTTGAAAAACTGGCACAGCTGGAAAAAATGGATACCTATGTGCAAAGTGATGAAGAGGGGATGCTGATTGCCTATGCCACAGAGGAACAGACCCCTTCTTTTATCAGCGGAGGACAATCGACAGATGAAAAGGGGTATTATCCCTATTATCTGTCCCTGCGTTCTATGGACGATGAATCTTTGGAGGAATATGCGCGCCAGGTCGGCGCAGATCTTTCCGCTTTGAAGGACCCTCAGCATCCTGCCGCTATTGTGGTGGACACCGTTCAGTACAACGACCCTGCGACAGGGAAGAAATCAGAGGGGAAATCCATCCTCCTGCGGGAAGGGGAAAGCCTGCCTCTCTATTATGATGCCGCGGATTACAACAACGTGGAGGGGGCTGAACCCGTCATGGAAAAGCTCACTGATCTGACAGTAGCCAAATTGACGGCGCAGCTGCCCATGGGAGCTTATAATCTTGGCAATAGCGATAGCCTCAATATAGTGGTCTCCCAGGAGGTCTTTGACAGCATTGTGGGGCAGATGAAAAAGGAAGCCTTTATTCGCCGCAGTACCACCGCTTATATTATCAGCAGTGACCCCATGGGCTTGCAGGATGACATCTATGACCTGGAGGCAGAGATGAATGCAGGGATCAATGTCAATAATCTGTATCAGACCCGGATCCAGGGAAAACAGATGCAGATGATTGTTTCGGTCTTTACCTATGGTTTTGTCATCCTGATTGTGGCCATCTGTGTGGCCAATATCTTCAATACCATTTCCACCAGCATCTCCCTTCGCCGCAGGGAATTTGCCATGCTCCAATCGGTGGGGATGACCCCCAAGGGGTTTAGCAAGATGCTCCGGTATGAAAGTATCTTTTATGGCCTCAAGGCCCTTCTATATGGCCTGCCTATCAGCGCCGCCATTATGGCGCTCATGCACATGTCCATGATGGAAGGATTCCAATTTGAGATGGTTATCCCCTGGCTGAGTGTTGCCATCGCTATTGTTGGTGTATTTTTGATTGTCGGGGTAACCATGCTCTATTCCAGCCATAAGGTGAAAAAGGAAAATATCATCGATGCTTTGCGAACTGAAAATCTCTAAAATTCCACATTTTTGCCTTATAAAAGCGCCTGCCTATGTCATAGGGCAGGCGCTTTTGCGTCGACAAACGCTTGTCAAGGGGGGATAATCAGTGTATGATAGGAATAATAAAAGGGAAAAGGTAAGGAAAGTAGAGTTTCCCAAGGGAGAAAGAGGGAGAAGACGATGAAACGGGCACTGATTGTGGTGGATTATCAAAAAGATTTTGTCACCGGCAGCCTGGGCTTTCCAGGAGCTGAAAAATTAGAGGATCCCATTTGTCAAAAGATCACGGAGTATCGGGCGGGAGGAGATGAAATCATCTTTACCTTCGATACCCATGGAGAGGATTACCTTTCCACCCAGGAGGGGAGAAAGCTGCCGGTTGTCCATTGCCTCAAAGGTACCGATGGATGGCAGCTCTATGGCAGGGTGGCAGACCTTTGTAGCCCTCAGGACAGATGCTTTGAGAAGGTGACCTTTGGCTCTCTCGACCTGGCGGAGTATGTAAAAGAACAGAAATTTGACCAAATTGAATTGGTAGGGCTTGTGTCCAATATCTGCGTCATCTCCAATGCAGTTTTGTGCAAAGCGGCGGCACCGGAGGCAGAGATCCTGGTGGATGCTGGCTGTACCGGTTCCGGCATGGGGGAGATCCACCAAAAAGCATTAGATGTAATGGAAGGCCTGCAGATTACGGTCACCGGCCGCAAGGAGGAAGACAAATGAAGGATATGGACTATACACTGCTGTGCGATTTCTATGAACTGACCATGGGCAACGGTTATCTGCTTTCGGGTATGGCGGATAGAATCAGCTATTTTGATGTGTTTTTCCGTTCGGTGCCCGATGGGGGAGGCTTTGCCATTGCCGCGGGACTGGAGCAGGTCATCGATTACATCGAAAACCTTCACTTTGATGAGGAGGACATTGACTTTCTCCGCTCCAAAGGGGTGTTTGATGAAAAGTTCCTGGATTATCTGCGTCATTTCCGCTTTACCGGAGACATTTATGCTGTGCCGGAGGGAACACCGATTTTCCCTCGGGAGCCTATTTTGACGGTGCGGGCTCCTGCCATTGAGGCCCAGTTTGTTGAGACCTTCATTCTGCTCAGCCTTAACCACCAGTCCCTCATTGCCACCAAGGCCAACCGGATTGTCCGGGCAGCTGACGGACGGGCGGTCAGTGAATTCGGTTCCCGCCGGGCACAGGGACCGGACGGAGCGGTTCAGGGAGCCCGGGCAGCTTATATTGCCGGCTGTATTGGCAGTGCTTGCACCCTTTCTGACCGGATGTATGGCGTGCCGGCCAACGGCACCATGGCTCACTCCTGGGTGCAGATGTTTGACGATGAATACACTGCCTTTGAGACCTACTGCAAGCTCTATCCCCACAGCGCCACCCTGTTGGTGGATACCTATAACGTTCTTTCCTCCGGCGTCCCCAATGCCATTCGGGCTTTCCAGAATGTATTGCTGCCCCAGGGCATCCAAAACTGCGCCATCCGCATTGATTCGGGAGATATTACCTACCTGAGCAAAAAAGCCAGAAAAATGCTGGACGCCGCCGGGCTTACCCAGTGTAAAATTGTGGCCTCCAACTCCTTGGATGAGACCATTATTCGGGATATTCTCCTGCAAGGCGCCTGCGTGGATTCCTTTGGTGTCGGTGAGCGCCTTATTACCTCCAAGAGCGATCCGGTTTTCGGCGGTGTCTACAAGCTGGCGGCGGTAGAGGACGAAAAGGGCAATATCATTCCGAAAATCAAGATCAGTGAGAATGCGGCTAAAATCACCAACCCCCATTTCAAGAAGGTGTATCGCCTTTTTGAGCGGGAGACAGGCAAGGCGGCGGCGGATTTGATCTGCCTACACGATGAAATCGTTGACGATACAAAGCCTTTGACAATTTTTGATCCCGACTTTACCTGGAAAAAGAAAACGCTGCGGGATTTTGTGGCCAAAGAACTGATGGTTCCCATCTTTAAAAATGGGGAAAAGGTCTATGACGCCCCGGATGTAGAGACCATCCGTGCCTATTGCGCCGAACAGATCGATACCCTCTGGGATGAGGTCAAACGGTTTGAAAATCCCCATAACTACTATGTGGACCTTTCTAAAAAGCTGTGGGATATTAAGCACGATCTTCTGGAGCAGAACAAATAAGACTTATTGTATGGACATTGTATACAAAAAACTGGGAGGAAGTTTTCCTCCCAGTTTTTTTATAGCCATTGAGGGGAGAAAAAATTTGTGATAAAGTGGAAGAGAAAGAAAAGGAGGTAGATTGGATGAGAGATATCTTGTGCTATGGAGATTCTAATACATGGGGATACCGTCCCATGGACAAGAAACGCTACGATGTGCATACCCGGTGGCCGGGAGTCTTGCGGGATCTGTTGGGGCCGGAGTATCACGTCGTTGAAGAGGGCAACAATGGCCGGACTCCGGTCTGGGAAGATCCGGTGATGGAGGGAAAAGACGGTCTTGCCTATCTGGATCCCTGCCTGGCCAGCCACTATCCTCTGGATTTGGTCATCATCATGCTGGGCACCAATGCGGCCAAAGGACGTTTCAGCTGCAACGCCTGGGATATTGCCAAAGGGGTGGAGACCCTGGTCAAGCATGTGAAAAAGGCGGAATGTGGCCCCGACGGCGGCATTCCGGAAATCCTGATGATTGCCCCTCCTCTGATCGGATTTGTTCCCCCTGATCATCCCGGCACCCATGCGGGGTTGGAATTTGGAATGGAGGCCGTGGAAAAGAGCAAGCTGTTTGCTCCCTATTACAAAGAGATTGCGGATGCAAATGGTGTCCATTACTTGGATGCGGCCCTTTATTGTGAGCCTTCCAAGGAGGATGGCCTCCATCTATATGCTGACAGCCACCGCCGTTTGGGAGAAGCTGTTTATCAAAAGGTACTGGAGATCTTCGGAGAGAAGAAATAAAAAAAGCAGCCGTTTGACACGGCTGCTTTTTTATGGGAAAGGTTTGGTTCCTTAATCCAAAGGCTGAATCCTGGCGGGATGATCTTTGAGGAATGCCACGGTTTCCTCTAAGGAACGAACACCGGAGTAGGTGCCGGAACCCTGGATGCAGAAGGCGGAGACGGCGCTGCCCAGCTGAGCGGCCTCCTGCAACGGCTTACCCATGGCCAATGCGGTGAGGGTGCCGGTGCAGAAAGCATCACCGGCGCCTACAGTATCCAGGACGTTGACGTTTTCACAGGGGGAGACGATATAGGGCTCCTCCCCATATTGGGCGATGACCACACCGTGCTTGCCCCATTTGATGACCATATCCCGGGTCCCTTTTTCCCGATAGATGCGGATCATTTCCCGAATATCCTCGGTGCCGGTCATGTAGCGGCACTCATCATAGCTTGGCATAAACAGATCGATATAGGGGAGAACCTTTTCAATTTTTTCCATCCATTTTCCCTGCAGATCCCACATAACATCCAAAACGGTGAATTTGCCCTTCTCCTTGCACTCTTTAAAGAAATCGGCGCATTCATAGTCAAACTGGCCCAGCATCATGTGGCCGGTGACAAAGACAATATCACTTTGATCGATGAAAGCGTCGGGAATATCGGCCCGGCGGAAGGCGTAGGCAGATTTGGGGCAGAGAACAGCATAGCGGTCGTTGACCTCAGTGTTGATATAAACAATGGAAACGGTGGTATCCACAGTGGGGTCCATAACGGCGTATTGCGTATCCACACCATGGTTCTTGAGCTCCTCGATGACAAAACGGCCCATGGGATCATCTCCCAGATGGCAGCACAGGGAGATATTTTCGCCGACACCAAGACGGCAGAAGTCGATGGAACTGTTGGCCGCGTTGCCTCCCACAAACTGTTTGATGGAATCGGTGGGGAAAATAGAACCCATCTCAGGATATTCGTTGACAGGAGAAGCTACGATGTCCACACAGGCTAAACCGATGATGGCAATTTTTTTCATGAAAATACCTTCTTTCTCTGTGTTTTCTTTTATTTTATACTTGCTTTTTCCATGGCTGCCAGGATTTCCTCCATAGGCCGGATGCCGTTGTAGGTACCCTGAGCCCGAATGCAGTAGGAGGCCACCGCTTGGCCGAAGGCGACGGCATCTTTTAGGGGCATTCCTTTGGCAAGTCCAGCCAGAGTGCCGGCACAAGAGGAGTCGCCGGCACCGATGACGTCCACAATTTCTTCTGGATCACAGGGGAAGATGGGGACGCGGTAGGGCACACCATCCCCCTCCTTGACAATGGCACCCTGGCTGCCCAGTTTAACCACTACATTTTTTGGGCCCAAACGATGGAGAACTTCCACCATGGCTTCAGGGTCCTTTTCCCCAATTAGCTCCACTACCTCGTCATAGCTTGGCATGAACAGATCAAGGTAGGGGAGAGCGTCGGCAATTTTGGGCATCCATATCCCTTCAAAATCCCACATGACATCCATAGCCATAAATTTCCCCAGCTCATGAGCCCGTTTGACGAATTGTCCGCATTGGGCGCCGTCGAATTTCTTCAGCTGGCACATACCGGCCATAAAAATGATGTCACTCTCCTGAAGGAGTTCCTCGGTGATATCACCTTGGTCAAAATGATCGTTGGACTCAGAGGTGGTCAGGCACCGTCTTTCTTTTTCCACCGGATCCAGGCAGACAATGGTGACGGCGCTGTCCACGTTGGCATCTAGGGTGACGCTGCTGGTATCTACTCCATGACGTGTCAGCTCTCCCATGACAAACTGTCCGAAAATATCGTTCCCCAGCCGGCAGGCGAGCCGGGCAGGCAGCCCTAACTTGGCCAAGTCCAGGGCAGCATTGGCGGCGCATCCCCCCACAAACATACGGATTTTATCCACATGGTAAACGGTGTTGAGGGGCGGGAGACTGGTGACAGGGGTGGTAATGACGTCGATGGCGGTCATACCAATACAGGCAATCTTTTTCATGGATGGTTTTTCTCCTTTGTTGTGTCTTAGTCCAGATAAGCGCTATAGGGTTTCATATTGCCGGAATTCATAGCGTAGAAGATCTGATCCAGGGATTTCACCCCGGCGTAGGTGCCGTAATCCTGGATGCAGAAGGCGGAGACGGCCTGTCCCAGGCTGGCAGCGTCCGAAAGGTTCATCCCTTTGGCAAGGCCGGTGAGGATACCGGCGCAGAAAGCGTCGCCAGCGCCGGTGGTATCTACAATGGTTTCTACGTCCCAGGCGCTCATACGGTAGGGCTCCTGATCGCCCTCCATGACGATGATGCCGTGACGGCCCAGTTTGATGATAACATTCTGAGGCCCAAAGGAACGGAGAACCTTGACCATTTCATAAGGATCGCTTTTATGAATCATCTGCTCCACCTCGTCAAAGCTTGGCATAAACAGATCCACATAGGGCAGTGCTTCCTTAAACTTGGGAAGCCACTGGTCATCGAGATCCCACAGGACATCCATGGCCACAAATTTTCCCATATCGTGAACCTTTTTGGCAAAGGATGTTAGTTGATCCCCATCGAATCTTTTTAGTTGGCAGATGCCGGTAAGAAAGATAATATCAGAGGAAGCGAGAAGTTCATCTGAGATGTCATCGGCACAGAAAAAGTCGTTGGATTGGGTGGAAAGGAGGCAGCGCCGGTTCTTTTCAGCCGGATCCAGACAGACAATGGAGGTAGCGGTTTCCGCCTCCTCGTCGATGGTGACGCTTTGGGTATTGACGCCGTAGCGGTCAAACTCCCCGTGAACGAACCGGCCCAAACTGTCGCCGCCAATGCGGCAGGCCAGACGCACGGGGACGCCAAGTTTAGCTAAGTCCAGAGCGGAGTTGGCGGCATTTCCGCCTACATACATCTTGATGGTATCTACCCGTTTGCATTGTCCGATAGCGGGGAGCGCTGGAGCGGGATTGGTGATGATATCCACGGCTACCATGCCGATAGACGCAATCTTTTTCATAAAAAGACCTCCTTTGACCGATACAATGACAAGCCACCGTTGCGGCAGGGCTAGAAGCGGCCAATGGCCGCTTTCAGCGAAACTATTTCTCCTATAAATTATAGTGGAAAAAGAATTTTGCTTCAATATCAATATTTAATAAATAATCATGGGGAATTTTTCGTTCAAAACAATAGGGATTTGAAAAACACAGGAGAGTTGTTATATTAAAAATGATACTTGTGCACAAGGGATGGGTCATTGACTTTCTCATTTTTCAGGGGTAAGATGAAAAATGAGAACACACCGACAGCCAAAGGGAGGTATATTTATGCTGGACGCCATCAAAAACAGAAGAAGCATCCGCAAATACAAGAGCAAACCGGTTCCGCCGGAAATGGTGGAGGAGATTTTGCAGGCGGGATTTTATGCGCCTACCGGACGGGGTGTCAAGCCTTGGCACTTTGTGGTGGTGGATGATCCGGCTGTGCTTCAGGAAATTATGAAGATCCATCCCTATATGGGGATGCTGAAAACAGCACCGATGGCCATTATTGTCTGCGGAGACACTGCTTTGTCTTCCGACCTCTGGACCGCCGACTGCGCGGCTGCGACGGAAAATATTCTGCTGCAGGCCTATGAACTGGGCCTCGGAACCTGTTGGTGCGGCATCGAGCCCAACGCCTTCCGGATGGAGGCTTTCAGCAAGCTGTTAGGGCTTCCTGAAAACGTGAAGGCATACAGCGGCATTGCCGTCGGCTTCCCGGATGAAGAGAAGCCTGTCCCAGACCGCTATGATGCAAAAGCGGTTCATAGAAACCATTGGTAAAAAGGAAAGCGCTGGTTTTACCAGCGCTTTTATCTATTCATAGATTGGAAAAGGTTTTGCCGAAATTTTCTGGTGGCATGAATTGGTAGACTGTGGTAAAATAAATACGCTGAATCCTTTTTGAGGATGATTTTTAAAGAAGGTTGAAAGGAGGGGAACTATGAAAATCAAATCGTTTGTTTGCCTGATGCTGGGTATGCTGATGGTGCTGTTCTCCTCCTGCGATAAGATACAGCCGGATGTGGAATCCCTGTTAAGTCCGCCGAAGCTGACCCAGGAGCAAAGAGAGATTTACGACGCCTTGGTGGAGACTGCTGTCAGCTCCTCTATCAAGCTCAAGTATCCTAAAGCGGGAGAATATCGTTCGGCTTTTGTTATGTATGACATTGATGATGACGGTGAGGAGGAAGCGATTGCCTTCTATGATCCCCAACAGGAGGATCCCAGTGTCCGCATCAAAATTCTGGACAAACAGAATGATGAATGGGTTTCCGTCTACGACAAAGCCAATGGCAGCGGCGGTGTGGACGTGGACCGGGTCATGTTTGAAAATGTGTCCAGTGTTGACCGCAAGGATATGATTATCGGTTGGAATCTGATTAACCGTGCCGAAAAGGGCGTGGGTATTTATTCCTATGAAGGGGAAAAGCTGGTATCGGTTTATCCTGATGAGACAACCAGCGATGACATGGATACCTACTCTGAAATGGTGGTGGAGGATTTAAACGGTGACCTGCGCAAGGAACTGATCCTTCTGAAAAATTCCACCTCTACCCTGCGCAGCAGCGTTCGCACGGTAGGCTATCGACTGGGTAGGGTGCAGCCGCTGGTGGACCAGCCTTTGCGGGACGGCATCATGGGTTATTCCCAGATTGAGTCCACCTCTTTGGAAGGAGGGGGCGTCAAGCTTTACGCTGACGTTTATCTGGGAGAGAGCATGATGGGCACGGAAATGCTACAGGTGACGGCTGATGAAATCATCTATGAGACCCAGGAGGATGAAGTTTTCAACCTGACCATGCGGTCATCTGACCTGCCAAGCAGAGACGTCAACGAAGACGGCATCATTGAAGTGCCTTACAATACCCCCCTGCCCGGCTATGATAGTGAAGTGGAGGACGGCGCGCTCTATCTCACCCACTACAACCAGTGGGAGGAGGGGCAATGTATTGAAGTATTTTCGGCTGTTGTCAACCACGAAAATGGCTATATGTTTATTATGCCGCCCCAGTGGGTGGATCAGGTGACGGTGGTCACCACCTTTGTCTCCAACGAGTGGAAGTTTATTCGCTTTAACGAGACTTTGGAAAATGACAGTGACGCGTTGCTTTATATCAATGTCTATTCCGAAGACGAATACAAAGACAGAAATACCATCAGCCAGCGGACTTTGGTCGATACAAAGGGTATATTTGAGTATTATATGTACGTTCCGGAAAATGCGGATCCAGAGCTGGCCTTGACATTGGAGCAGGCTAGGGAGCAATTTCAGCTGCTGGTGTGATGCGTTGCCATGATAGATGAGGAGGTAACCATATGAAACGTATCTTAGTGGTAGAAGATGAAGACGTCATCCGGGATTTTGTGGTCATCAACCTCAAACGTTCCGGATATGATGTCACCGATGTATCCAACGGGGAGGATGCCCTGCGGGTATTTGATGAAAATGACGGCAATTTTGATGTTGCCCTTCTGGATATTATGATGCCGGGGATCGATGGATTTACCGTTTGCAAAGAAATCCGCAAGCGTTCCAACACCATCGGCATTATTATGCTTTCGGCAAAAACCCAGGAGATGGATAAGGTCAACGGTTTGATGCTGGGAGCTGATGACTATGTGACCAAGCCCTTTAGTCCCTCGGAGCTGGTGGCTCGGGTGGATGCCATCCATCGCAGGGTGACCATGGCCAACAAGACAGATGAAAGCTCCCTGATTGTATCCGGCCCCTTTGAGCTGAACATCAAGAGCCGGACCCTGAAAAAGAATAAAGAAAACATAGATCTGACCCAGGTGGAATTTCAGATCATGGAGCTTTTTATGCGCAACCCCGACGTGGCGCTAGACCGCAGTGAGATTCTCTCCAAGGTATGGGGCGAAAACTACTACGGCGATATTAAAATAGTGGATGTAAACATCCGGCGGCTTCGGATGAAGATTGAGGACGAGCCCTCCAGCCCTAAGCATCTGGTAACGGTGTGGGGCTATGGCTACAAATGGCAGGAATAGAGAGATAACGACAGGCAGCAGGGGAAAGGAGGGGGACCATGGCGGTTAAGAAAATTACCAGACGATGGTTTTTTAACAGTATGGCTGTTATTTTGGTTATCCTCCTTGCCATAGAAATTGTGTTTGCCGTAGGAATCCAGGGCTACTACTATAACGGCGTGGAACAGATTCTCACCACCCGTGCCACGGCTATGGGTAACCTTCTGGAGACCTATGCGCGGGATAGCGCCACCGATTTTGCCACCGAGGTGCGCAGCTATGTGGAAAACTATTCGGAGAAAGAGCTCATTGAACTGATGGCCATCAATGCCGACGGGGATATCGCCTTGACATCCTCTGGTTTTGAGCCGGATAATCGTTACTATATGCCTGATTATGAACAGGCTCTGAGTTCCTCCAACTCGATTGGCCACTTTCAGGGAACTGTTGACGGGGAGAATGTCATGGCGGTCACCGTTATGTCCCCGGTGAGCAATCAGGAATTTACGGCCATGCGCTTTGTGGTTTCCCTAGAGCAGGTGGATCAGCAGATTGTTCTTTTAATCGCGCTGGTGACCGCTGTTGCGGCGGTGATTATCTTTTTTGTCGTTCTTTCCAGCTCCTATTTTATTAATTCAATTGTCAATCCCGTGGGAGAAGTGGGCCAAGCGGCTCGCAAAATCGCCCATGGCGACTTTGACTACCGCCTGAAAAAGAAGAATGATGACGAGATCGGGGAACTGGTGGACGTCATCAACTATATGGCGGGGGAACTCTCCACTGCTGAGACCATGAAAAATGACTTTATCTCTTCAGTTTCCCATGAACTTCGTACGCCGCTGACTGCTATTAAGGGATGGGGCGAGACGCTGATGGCTGAGAGTGAGGATGAGACGATTGATCCCCAGACCATCCGCAAGGGGATGGGGGTCATTCTCAAAGAGACAGACCGGCTTTCCGGTATGGTGGAGGAGCTACTGGACTTCTCCCGGATGCAATCAGGACGGCTGAAACTGGTGATGAATAAGCTGGACCTGCTGGCAGAGCTTTCGGATGCGGTCCTCATGTTTACCGAGCGGGCCAAGCGGGAAGGCGTGGAGATCATTTATGATGAACCAGAGGAATTCTGGGTAATTTATGGGGATAAAAACCGGCTGCGTCAAGTTTTTGTGAACATTATCGACAACGCATTGAAATATTCGGATAATGGTGATAAGATTACAATCACCGCGACAGAATTTGAGCAGTTTGTCCATATCAACGTGGAGGATACCGGCTGTGGTATCAGCGCGGAGGATCTGCCTAAAATCAAAACAAAATTCTATAAAGGAAATTCCACCCGCCGAGGTTCCGGTATTGGGCTTGCTGTTGCTGATGAGATTATCCAGATGCATGGCGGTTCTATCAATATCACAAGCCGGGAAGGGGAGGGTACCTGCGTGACCATCAGCCTGCCGCTGATGACCAAAAAGGTACAGGCTTCCATTGATAAGATGGCGGAAGAGAATGTCCGTTCGGCAATAGATCAACGGCCAGAATAAAATAGATGTCCTGCGTCTGATGGTTCTAGGCCGCGCCTAAATGTTGAGAGAAGGAGCGTAAGCAATATTGGAGAAACGAAAAGACTTTAAGACATCCATTGGAGGGCAAGCACTCATTGAGGGTGTGATGATGAAAGGCGTAAAGCACAGCTGCATGGCAGTGCGCACCCCCTCTGGAGAAATCGACGTGGAAACCTGGGATAATCCCGGACCTAAATGGTATAAGAAGATTCCAATTATCCGGGGAGTTATCAACTTTGTGGTCATGCTCATAGACGGTTACAGGACCTTGATGAAATCCGCAGAGAAAGCCGGGTTCGATGATGTCGAATCGGAAAGCAAGTTCGATCAGTGGTTGACCCGGGTCTTTGGGGAAAAGCTGATGGGTGTCATTTCGGTGGTGGCCTTGATTTTAGGCGTTGCCTTGGCGCTGCTACTGTTTATCATTGTGCCGGCTTTTTTAACAAAATTATTGCAGCCTTATATTAGCTCCCGAATTGCCCTGTCCGCTATTGAAGGGGTGGTTAAGATTGCTATTTTTGTAATCTACCTAGCCCTGGTTTCCAGAATGGAGGATATCCACCGGGTATTTGAATATCACGGGGCAGAACACAAAACCATCTTCTGCTATGAGCACGGCAACGATCTGACGGTAGAAAATGTGTTGAAGGAAAAGCGCTTTCATCCCCGTTGCGGCACCAGTTTCCTGCTCATTGTCCTAATCCTTTCCATTTTGGTTTCTTCGGTGGTGACCTGGGACAGCCTGGTCCTGCGGGTGGTGCTGAAGATTGCCTGCCTGCCCTTGGTGGTGGGCATTGCCTATGAGATTATTAAATTTGCCGGCCGCCACGACAATATACTTACCCGGATTATTTCCGCGCCTGGCTTGTGGCTGCAGCGGCTGACAACTGCTGAGCCGGATGCATCCCAGGTGGAGGTAGCTTTGGCTTCTTTCCTGCCGGTTCTGCCCAAGGACGAAAGTGAAGACGACCGCTGGTAAATCCGGAAAGGCGGAAAATATTTGAATTTGAAGGCATATGCAAATCAGATAAAAAAGCAACTGGAAAACGCAGGGGTATCCTCCCCTGCGTTTGAGGTTGCTTTGCTTTTTGAAAAGGTGTTTTCCCTTTCCAGAACGCAATTGCTTAGTCCAGAGAGGGAAATAGATGAAAATCTGGAAGAGAACCGGGAAAAGATGACCCGACTGGAGGCGATGGTTTCCCGCAGAATAGAGGGTTATCCCCTCCAGTATCTTCTGGGAGAATGGGAATTTTTTGGCCTTCCCTTTTGGGTGGGGGAGGGGGTACTGATCCCCCGGCCTGATACCGAAACAGTGGTGGAGCAAGCCTTGGCGCTATTGAAGGGAAAAGAGGCTCCGCGCATCCTGGATCTTTGCAGCGGCAGTGGCTGTATTGCCATCGCCCTGGCCCATGAGCGGCCGGACAGCCGGGTGACGGCGGTGGAGCTTTCTGAGAAGGCGTTTTCCTATCTTGAGCGCAACCGGGAGAGAAACCAGGCTGTCAACCTGACGGCGGTGCAGGGAGATGCCTTGGACACCGGATGTGTAGATGGGAAATTTGATCTCATTGTATCAAATCCGCCCTATATCCGTCCGGAGGAGATGAAAGCGCTGCAAAAAGAGGTGCGGTTTGAGCCAAAGATAGCGCTGAGAGCAGAGGAAGAGGGGCTTTTCTTCTATAAAAGAATCAGCCGATTGTGGAAAGGACGTATCCGGCCTGGGGGATATCTGCTCTTTGAAATCGGATGGAAGCAGGCAGCACAGGTCATGGGGATTCTCCGTCAGGAGGGTTTTATGCAGGTGGGCTGCGCGAAGGATTACGGAGGCAATGACCGGGCCGTATGGGGGCGGAGCAACCGCTGAGTTTGAGCGGCCAAAAGTGAAAATATGAGGAGAAACTTGTTGCACTCCTTATGAAAACAGGTTATAATAAATTAGATACGGGAACATATGCTCGAACATGAGATGTGGATCATTTTGGAGGTAGAATATGGCACTTGATAAACAGAAAGCGCTGGACACCGCACTGGGCCAGATCGAAAAGCAATTCGGCAAGGGCGCTGTCATGCGTCTGGGACAGAACAGTCACTTGAATGTAGAGGCCATTTCCACCGGCTCCATCTCTTTGGATGTGGCGTTGGGTATCGGAGGTGTTCCTCGGGGCAGAATCGTGGAGATTTACGGCCCGGAAAGTTCCGGTAAGACCACAGTGGCCCTCCATGTGGTGGCCCAGGCCCAGAAGGAAGGTGGCATCGCGGCGTTTATCGACGTGGAGCATGCCCTAGATCCTGTTTATGCAAGTGCATTGGGAGTAGACATCGACTCCCTGCTGGTTTCTCAGCCGGATACCGGAGAGCAGGCGTTGGAAATCACCGAGGCGCTGGTGCGCTCCGGGGCCATTGACGTCATCGTGTTGGACTCGGTTGCCGCAATGGTGCCCAGAGCTGAAATCGAGGGGGAGATGGGCGACTCCCATGTGGGACTTCAGGCAAGGCTGATGTCCCAGGCCCTGCGGAAACTGACCGGTGTCATCTCCAAATCCAACTGCGTGGCCATCTTTATCAACCAACTGCGTGAAAAGGTCGGCGTGGTCTATGGTAATCCGGAGGTTACTCCCGGTGGCCGTGCCCTGAAGTTTTACTCCTCGGTGCGGATGGAAGTGCGCCGGGTTGAGCAGCTCAAGGTAGGCTCCGAGGTCATCGGCAACCGGACCCGCTGCAAGGTGGTAAAAAATAAAGTAGCGCCTCCCTTTAAGGAGGCAGAATTCGATATTATGTATGGCCAGGGTATTTCCCATGAGGGAGAGCTCCTGGATCTGGCAGTGCGCCTGGACATCATCAACAAAAGCGGAGCCTGGTTCAGCTACCAGGGCGAGCGCTTGGGCCAGGGCCGGGATAATGTGAAAAACTATCTGCGGGAGCATCCTGATTTTGCCGATGCGGTAGAAAAGGAAGTCCGGGCCAATGCGGATAAGTTGGGCGCGCCAGCCCGCAAGGGAAAGAAAACAGAGGCGGCGTCTTCGGCTTCGTCCAAGGAAGAGCCGGCAGCAGCCCCTGCGGCATCAGCGGCCAAGAAGAAAATGCCGGATATTGACATTGAGGTGGATGACGAATAAGGTGATCCCCCATTACATAGAAATGGATGAGCGTGGATGCTGATTACAGCCATTGAACCCTTTAAGGGAAGTAAATACAATATCTTTGTAGAAGGGGAATACGCTCTGACGGCAGACATTGAGATCATTGCTCAGATGGGGCTGAAAGCGGGAAAACAGGTCTCCCGGGAGGATCTGGATGAGATCCGTCGGAGGGGGGATAGCCGCCGGGCCCATGAGCGTGCCCTCTATCTCCTTTCTTTTCGCGCCCATTCCCGGAAGGAGCTGTCCGACAAGCTTCTGAAAAACTACGACGAGCAGACGGTGGAAGAGATCCTTGACCGTCTTACCGCGGCTGGCCTTCTAGATGACGCGGCATACGCTGAGCTGCGAGCCCGGGATTTGATCGAACGGAAGCGTTACGGGGAAAAACGGGTGCGGCAGGAGCTGCGGATGCGTGGCATCAATGGAGACATCATTGATCAGGTGCTGCAAAACTGTGAAAAAGAGGATACCCAGGATCGTCTGCAATCCCTCATCGAGACAAAATACCGCCGAAAGCTATTGGAACCCAGGGGAAGGGAACGGGTAACAGCGGCCCTGCTCCGGCGCGGATATGCTTATGAGGAAATCCGCCGGGCTCTGAATGCCCTGGAAGAGGAGGAAGAGGATTAAAATATCCTCAAGAAAAAAGATTGGTTTTGTGCCGTCCGGTACAGGCCGGGAAGGCAAGGTGAACATGGAAAAAAAGCAAAAAGTGGGCATGGTTTCCCTAGGATGCACCAAAAACCAGGTGGACGCTGAGATGATGCTGGCGCTGATCGATCAGGGCGGCTTTGAAATCTGCGGAGATCCGGAACAGTGCGACGCCATTATTATCAATACCTGTGGTTTTATCGAGGACGCCAAACGGGAGTCCATTGAAAATATATTGGAATTTTGTAGAATGAAAGAAGAGGGGAAGGTCAAGGCTGTGGTGGTCACAGGATGCTTGGCCGAACGCTATCAGCAAGAGGTGGCAAAGGAAATCCCCGAAGCTGACGTGGTACTGGGCATCGGCGCCAATGGAGACATTGTCTCCGCCCTTCAGGCTGCCCTTGCCGGGAAGCAGGTCGCCCGATTCCCGGATAAAAAGGCACTGCCCCTAGAGGGGGACCGGGTGCTGACGACCAAGCCCTATACCGCCTATATTAAGATTGCAGAGGGCTGCGATAATTGCTGTACCTACTGCGCCATTCCCCTAATCCGCGGAGGCTTCCGCAGCCGCCGGATGCAGGATATTGTGGAAGAGGCAAAGGAACTGGCCCAGCGCGGGGTGAAGGAGCTCAACGTGGTGGCGCAGGATACCACCCGTTATGGCGTAGATCTATACGGTGCGCCAAAACTTGCCCGCCTGCTCCGTGAGCTATGTAAGATTGAAGGGCTCCATTGGATTCGGGTCCTGTATGGATATCCGGATCGGATTGATGACGAACTCATTGAGACGATAGCCAAGGAACCGAAAATCGTTAAATATATTGACGTACCTTTGCAGCATGCCAGCGGCAAGGTCCTGCGGGAGATGAACCGCCGGGGAGACCGGCAGTCCCTGACCCGGCTGATGGAAAAACTCAGGGCCAATATTCCAGGGATGGTTCTGCGCACCACATTGATTACCGGCTTTCCGGGGGAGAGCGAGGCGGATTTTGAAGAGCTTTGCTCCTTTGTGGAAGATATCCGCTTTGACCGTCTGGGCTGTTTTGCTTATTCAGCAGAGGAAGGGACGCCTGCCGGGGAGAGAACCGACCAGATTGATCCAGAAATCCGCCGGCGCCGGGCTGAGATCATCATGGAGCGGCAATACGCCATTATGGAAGAGAAAAATGCTGCCCAGATGGGCCGGAGCCTGGAGGTGCTCTGCGAGGGATATGACCCGCAGTCAGGGGTCTATGTAGGCCGCAGCTATATGGACGCGCCGGATATCGATTCCCAGATTTATTTTACAAGCGAACTCCCCTGTCAAGAGGGAGAGTTCTACCAGGTGACAATTGACAGTGTGCAAAATTATGATCTGATGGGCCATAGAGACAGATGAGAAAGGTGGGAACCCCATGAATCTCCCCAACAAACTAACCATCCTGCGGGTGGCGATGATTCCTTTTTTTCTGGTATTCCTGCTGTTGGAAAGCATTCCCCACAATAATCTGTGGGCACTGATTGTTTTTATTCTGGCATCCCTGACCGATATGCTGGATGGAAAGATTGCCAGAAAACGCGGCCTTGTTACCGACTTTGGCAAGTTTATGGATCCACTGGCAGATAAGCTTTTGGTCAATGCGGCCCTCATCTGTTTTATTGAAAAGGGGATGGCTTCTGCGGTGTTGGTGTTTATCATCATCGCCCGGGAGTTTTTGGTCACTTCCCTGCGGCTGATTGCCGCCGGCAAGGGAACGGTTATTGCCGCTGACATTTGGGGTAAGGTGAAGACAGTCAGCCAGATCATCGCTGTATGCCTGATGCTGCTTCTCCAGGAGCTGTTGGCGGATGGGTTGCTTCCTGCCGGTTTCCCGGTGGGATGGATCAACAGCGCCGCTATGTGGACTGTTGTTGTCTTCACCATTCTTTCCGGTTTTAACTATCTATGGAAAAACCGGTCCTGTATTACAACTAAATAGGCCCGCTTGCAAATGACGGGCCTTTATGGTAGAGTATAGGATAGATGCGTTGATCAGGAGAAGTAATCTTTTCCGGGCAGCAGAGAGAGGGCTTGATACGCTGAGAGGGTCCTTTGCCGGCAGGGATGGATGAAATGCGCCTGTGAGCACAGGAAAGGGAAGGGCCGAAGGCCTGTGTATCTTTCCTGCGTGGGCCCGCGTTAAGGGTTTAGAGTGAGAAATCGAAGTGGAACCGCGACAACCTGCCGCCTTCGTCTGGGTAATGCCAGGCGAAGGCGGTTTTTGCATCATAAGAAAGGAGAGGTCGCCTGATGTTTGACAGACTGCGGGCGGATATCAACGCAGTAAAGCAACAGGATCCCGCTGCCCGAAGCAGCCTGGAAATCCTCCTTTTATATTCCGGCATTCATGCCATCATTGCCCATCGCTTTTCCCATTTTTTCTACCGGCATAAGCTGTTCTTCCTGGCACGGCTCAATTCTCAGCTTTCCCGGTTTTTCACCGGGATTGAGATCCATCCCGGCGCAAAAATCGGGAAAGGCGTCATGATCGATCACGGCTGCGGGGTGGTCATCGGTGAAACGGCGGAAGTGGGGGATGGATGCGCCATCTACCAGGGAGTAACCTTAGGAGGAACGGGCAAAGATAAAGGAAAACGCCATCCTACCTTGGGGAAAAACGTAATGGTGGGGGCCGGCGCCAAGGTATTAGGCCCCTTTAAAATCGGAGATAACGCCAAAATTGCCGCCGGTGCTGTAGTTTTAGAGGAAGTTCCGGCAAACTGCACTGCCGTGGGCGTACCTGCCCGGGTGGTGCGCAGAAAAGGGGTGAGGCCCCCGGTACAGGAACTGGATCAGGTGCGGATTCCCGACCCGGTGGCGCAGGAGCTGTGCAGGCTGCAGCTGACCATTGAACGGCTGGAGATGCGCCTGAAACAGGTGGAGGCGGAAAATATCAGCCGCGCCGAACGAAAGAGCATTGAAAGATATGACCGGCATAAAGCCCATAGAAAGGAAAGAAAGACCATGAAAATTTTTAACACCCTTACACGGAAGAAAGAAGAGTTCATTCCTCTCACCCCCGGCAAGGTGAAGATGTATGCCTGTGGACCTACGGTGTATAACTACATCCACATCGGCAACGCCCGGCCTATCTGCGTCTTTGACACCCTGCGCCGCTATCTGGAATATCGGGGCTACGAGGTCACCTTTGTGCAGAATTTTACCGACGTAGACGATAAGCTTATCAAAAAAGCCAATGAAGAGGGTATCACCGTCAAAGAGGTAGCGGAGCGCTATATCAAAGAATACATCACCGACGCCGAAGGGTTGGGCATCCGGCCGGCCACCTTCCATCCCCGCGCCACCGAAAATATGGATAAGATCATTGAGATTGTCAAAACTCTGGTGGACAAAGGATATGCTTATGAGGCAAATGGAGATGTCTACTTCCGCACCAAGAAGTTTGACGAATATGGCAAGCTGTCCCACATGCCGTTGGAGGAACTGGAATCCGGTGCACGTATCGCAGTGGGCGAGCAGAAAGAAGACGCTATGGATTTCGCCCTCTGGAAGGCCGCTAAGGCAGGAGAGCCCGCCTGGGATTCTCCCTGGGGAAAGGGACGTCCGGGATGGCACATTGAGTGCACGGCTATGATTCACAACCTATTAGGCGACACCATCGATATCCACTGCGGCGGCCAGGATTTGATCTTCCCCCACCATGAAAACGAGATTGCCCAGTCGGAGTGCTGCACCGGCAAGGAATATGCCCGCTACTGGATGCACAACGGCTACATCAATGTGGATAATAGAAAAATGTCTAAATCCCTCAACAATTTCTTTACGGTTCGGGATGTAGCGGAGAAATACGGCTATGAGCCCATCAAGTTCATGATGCTCCAGGCCCATTACCGCAGCCCCATCAACTACAGTGTGGAGGTCATCGAACAGTGCAAAGCGGCTTTGGAGCGGCTTTATAACTGCCGTGACAATCTGGATTTTATGCTGAAAAATGCTGCGGAAGAAACCAGGGACGGCGATGCAGATCGTAAGGCCGCTTTGGCGAAGCGCCGGGATCAATTTGTCACTGCTATGGATGACGATCTCAATACCGCTGACGGTATTGCCGCAGTGTTTGATCTGGTCAAAGATATCAACACGGCGTTGGCTGAGCCCCAGTCTAGGGATTATATCCGCTATGCGGCCGGCCTCTTTGACGAACTGACCAATGTTCTGGGACTGGTTTATAACCGGAAAAAGGAAAGCCTGGACAGTGAAATTGAGGCGCTCATTGAAAAAAGACAGCAGGCGCGGAAAAATAAAGACTTCAAAACAGCAGATGCCATCCGGGATGAGCTGAAGGCCAAGGGAATTATCCTGGAGGATACCCCCCAGGGAGTCAAATGGAGCAGGGCATAACAGCAGTTGTTTTTCCAATTGTAACCTATGCCATGTCGAATATAACAAAAAGTAGAGAGAATTTTTATTGATTACAGAAAAGTTACAAAAAATATTGGCAAAGGACTTGTCAATCCAAGGCCCAGTGGGTTATAATAAAATCAGTAAGGAAAACCTTGCCAGAAAAGAAGAATTTTAGGAGGAGATACCCATGAAAAAAGTATTAGCACTGATCCTTGCGGTTGTCATGTGCTTTGGCATGGCTTCTGTCGCCTTTGGTATCGACGTAACCCTGCCGATCCTGGGCGCGGGCACCTTCGGCGAGGACGGATGGGACGTCGGTATGGAAGGCGAGGACGCTTTCTGGCTCAACGGCGGCATCCAGTATGTAGCTGGCAGCGAATTTTATGTGATCCCCGTGGTTGAAGATCCGGATACAGAGGAGGTAGCCCCCTTCGTCATCACCGACGCGGAAGTTACCCAGGGTTCTACCACCGTGTACGAGCCTGCGTTCTTCTATGACAATGACGGCAACCTGCCTACCTATGCATGGCTGGTCCAGATGAAGACCCAGGATATCGCAGCTGTCAAAGATTATGACATGGTTCTGCACATCGAAGGCACCTACACCACTGCTGCGGGTGTTGACTACAATGTAGAGGGCGACATTGTCCTGACTGTTAAAGACACTGGCGTTATCGACGAGAACGACATCAACAAAGCAAGAATCGATGGCGACTTCGAAGTTGCTACCGAGGGCCGCTATGTTGTTTCCGCTGACGCTTTCGCAGCAATCAAATCCGGCGAGACCTTCAAATTCCCCTACAACGGCTATGCTCTGAACGTAGGCGCAGGCATCAGCAACGCGCTGAACTTCCGCGCTTCCATCGAGAAGATCGATGCTATCGTTGAGAGATACGGCGAGGACAAAGTCCTGGGCGTAATCGACTTCAAAGATAAGAACGAG